>NZ_CAXTGZ010000081.1:0-16350 GCF_964243625.1 uncultured Caballeronia sp. | reverse complement strand
CAACTGGATAGAACAGGGAAGCGATCATCATGAAACACATTATTTCCGTGCTGCTGGAAAACGAACCGGGCGCGTTATCGCGTGTCGTCGGGCTCTTTTCCGCACGCGGCTACAACATTGAGACCTTGACGGTGGCGCCGACCGAAGACAGTTCGCTGTCGCGGCTGACCATCGTTTCCATTGGCTCGGACGACGTGATCGAACAGATCACGAAGCACCTGAACCGCCTGATCGAGGTGGTGAAAGTGGTCGACCTGACAGAGGGCGCCCACATCGAGCGCGAGCTGATGCTGATCAAGGTAAGGGCAGTCGGCAAGGAGCGGGAAGAGATGAAGCGGATGGCGGATATCTTCCGCGGCCGGATCATCGATGTCACCGAAAAAAGCTACACGATGGAACTGACAGGCGCGAGCGACAAGCTCGACGCCTTTATTCAGGGGCTTGATGCGACGGCGATTCTCGAAACCGTGCGCACCGGAAGTTCTGGCATTGGCCGGGGCGAGCGCATTCTGAAGGTTTGAGACTCGCCGCAACGAACTCGCAGTTATCAGTACCCCTTAAACGAATCAACGAATCTATTCAAGGCAAAGGAACCGACATGAAAGTTTTCTACGACAAAGACGCCGATCTCTCCCTCATCAAGGGCAAGCAGGTCACGATCATCGGCTATGGCTCGCAAGGCCATGCACACGCGCTGAACCTGAAGGACAGCGGCGTGAACGTGACGGTCGGCCTGCGCAAGAACGGCGCATCGTGGAGCAAGGCCGAGAAGGCCGGACTGAAGGTCAAGGAAGTGGCCGAAGCCGTGAAGGGCGCAGACGTCGTCATGATGCTGCTGCCGGACGAGCAGATCGCTGAAGTCTACAAGAACGAAGTGCACGACAACGCCAAGGAAGGCGCTGCTTTGGCATTCGCTCACGGCTTCAACGTGCATTATGGCCAGGTTATCCCGCGCGCCGATCTGGACGTGATCATGATCGCCCCGAAGGCGCCGGGTCACACGGTGCGCGGCACCTACGCACAAGGCGGCGGCGTTCCCCACCTGATCGCAGTGGCGCAAGACAAGTCGGGCTCGGCGCGCGACGTGGCCTTGTCGTACGCGGTGGCTAACGGCGGCGGCCGTGCCGGTATCATCGAAACGAATTTCCGCGAAGAAACCGAAACCGACTTGTTCGGCGAACAGGCTGTGCTGTGCGGCGGTACGGTCGACCTGATCAAGGCCGGCTTCGAAACGCTGGTGGAAGCCGGCTACGCGCCGGAAATGGCTTACTTCGAATGCCTGCACGAACTGAAGCTGATCGTCGACCTGATCTATGAAGGCGGTATCGCCAACATGAACTACTCGATCTCGAACAACGCCGAATACGGCGAGTATGTAACGGGTCCGAAGATCGTGACGGCTGAAACGAAGAAAGCGATGAAGCAGGTTCTCACGGACATCCAGACGGGTGAATACGCGAAGAGCTTCATCATCGAAAACCGTGCAGGCGCGCCGACGCTGCAATCGCGCCGCCGCCTCACGGCCGAGCACCAGATCGAAACGGTTGGCGCCAAACTGCGCGCAATGATGCCGTGGATTGCCGCAAACAAGCTGGTCGATCAGTCGAAGAACTAAATATTGCCTGATATCGCTTGAACGACCGGTGTTGTTTGCCGGTCTTAGTGAAGACCGAAAGCCGTCCGGGGTCGCTTGGCGCCGGACGGCTTTTGCTATCCTACGGTTTTACTAAAATATAGAACTCGTTCATGAACTATCCACATCCGATCATCGCGCGCGAAGGCTGGCCGTTTATTGCCATTGCGGTTGTCATTGCCGTGTTGATCCAGGCCATCGGCGGCTTTGGGTTTGCCTGGCCGTTCTGGCTGCTTGCGATCTTCGTCGTGCAGTTTTTCCGCGATCCCGCGCGCCCCATCCCGGTTCAGGCGAACGCCGTGCTGTGCCCCGCGGACGGCCGCATCGTCGCTGTGGAAACGGCGCATGACCCGTACGCAAACCGCGAAGCGCTCAAGATCAGCGTGTTCATGAACGTGTTCAATGTCCACTCGCAACGCTCGCCGGTGGATGGCGCGATCAGCAAGGTCGAGTATTTTCCGGGTTCGTACCTGAACGCGGCCGTCGACAAAGCATCGACCGAGAACGAACGTAACGCCATCGTGATCCAGACCGCGGCGGGCCATACGGTGACGTCGGTGCAGATCGCCGGCCTGATCGCGCGGCGCATTTTGTGCTATGTCCACGTGGGCGAACCGCTCAATCGTGGCCAGCGCTATGGTTTTATCCGTTTTGGATCGCGTGTCGACGTGTATTTGCCGGTTGGAAGCCGTCCGCGCGTGGCGATTGGGGAGAAGGTATCGGCGTCGTCCACGATTCTTGCCGAGTTTGCAGAGTAAGCATAGACAAGCGGTAAAACCAGGCTGCACAACGGAGGACTCGATGGCGGCACTCAAACCGCGCCGGACACGAAGCACGACAACACCCCCGCGGGCGTTTCGACGCAACAAATCGGCGCAGGACCTCGGCGTGCTCGAAACGAGGCGTGCGAAGCGGCAACAGTTCCTTAGAAAACGCGGCATTTACTTGCTGCCCAATGCATTCACCACCGCCGCGCTGTTTTGCGGTTTTTTCGCCGTCGTTCAGGCAATGAACGTGCGCTTCGAAATCGCCGCCATCGCGATCTTCGTGGCCATGGTGCTCGACGGCATGGATGGCCGTGTCGCTCGCATGACGCATACGCAGAGCGCGTTTGGCGAGCAGTTCGACAGCTTGTCCGACATGGTGTCGTTCGGCGTTGCGCCCGCGCTGGTGATGTACGAATGGATCCTGAAGGATCTTGGCCGATGGGGCTGGCTCGCGGCTTTCGTGTATTGCTCGGGCGCGGCTTTGCGTCTGGCGCGCTTCAATACGAACGTCGGCGTGGTCGACAAACGTTATTTCCAGGGCTTGCCGAGCCCGGCTGCGGCGGCGTTGATTGCGGGTTTCGTGTGGCTCGCCACCGATAACCGCGTGCCGCTCAAGCTGGTCTGGCTGCCCTGGGTGGCATTCGCGCTGACCATCTATGCAGGCGTGACGATGGTCTCGAACGCGCCGTTCTACAGCGGCAAGGCGCTGGATGTCAGGTTCCGCGTCCCGTTCGCCGGCGTATTGCTGGTGGTTGTGGCGTTCGTGCTGGTATCGTCCGATCCGCCGTTGATGCTGTTCGGACTCTTCGTCCTCTACGGCTTTTCGGGCTACGCCTGGTGGGGATACATGAGTTTGCGAGGCCGGCCGAATCCGGCCCGGTCATCGGAAAAAGCGCATTGATATCAACGCGCATCGGTCCTTACAGCCGGTGCGCGTTTTTTTCGACTGCAGGAAGGTCGAACTGAACACCGAACCAGGCACCAATTGCCCCGATCGGAAAGCCCAATTGCACGCGCTCAAAAATGTAGTTATAGTTTGCGAATGAATTTTTTCGCCCATCTCCTCTCGTTGTCCCTAGCCGGTGCGCCGCTACGTGCGCTACCGCTACTAGCGCGCCTGCCGCGCTAAGCTTCCCGCCTCCCGTCTGCTCGTTCGTGGTTTTCGACGCCAGCGGTGGCGCGAACACCCGAATTCCGTATCGCCTTTCTCCACCGTTTTAATCAATCCAAAATTCCCCACTGGAGCCCGAACATGGCAGACAAACTCATCATTTTCGACACGACGCTTCGCGATGGCGAGCAATCCCCCGGCGCGTCGATGACGAAAGACGAGAAGATCCGCATCGCAAAAGCACTCGAACGGATGAAAGTCGATGTGATCGAAGCGGGCTTTGCAGCCAGTTCCAACGGCGATTTCGATGCAATCCACACTATTGCCGGCCTGATCAAGGACAGCACGATCTGCTCGCTCGCCCGCGCCAACGACAAAGACATCCAGCGCGCCGCCGACGCCCTCAAACCCGCCGATCACTTCCGCATTCATACGTTCATCGCGACGTCCGCGCTGCATATGGAAAAGAAGCTGCGCATGAGCGCCGATCAGGTCTACGAGCAGGCTCGTCTCGCCACGCGTTTCGCGCGCAAGTTCACGGACGACGTGGAATTCTCGCCGGAAGACGGCAGCCGCTCGGATCTCGACTTCTTGTGCCGCGTGCTGGAAGCGGTGATCGACGAAGGCGCGACCATCATCAATATTCCGGACACCGTGGGTTATGCCGTGCCGGAAGGTTACGGCAACCTGATCAAGACCATTCGCGAACGCGTGCCGAATTCGGACAAGGCTATCTGGTCCGTGCATTGCCACGACGACCTCGGCATGGCCGTCGCCAATTCGCTGGCTGGCGTGCATATCGGCGGCGCGCGCCAGATCGAGTGCACCATCAACGGTCTCGGCGAGCGCGCGGGTAACACGGCGCTGGAAGAAGTCGTGATGGCGATGAAAACGCGCAAGGATTATTACGGGCTGGAACTGGGTATCGACACCACGCACATCGTGCCGACGTCCAAGCTCGTCTCGCAGATCACGGGTTTTGTCGTGCAGCCGAACAAGGCAGTGGTGGGCGCAAACGCGTTCGCGCATGCATCGGGCATTCACCAGGATGGCGTGTTGAAAGCGCGCGATACCTACGAAATCATGCGCGCCGAAGACGTAGGCTGGGCTACGAACAAGATCGTGCTCGGCAAGCTGTCGGGCCGCAACGCGTTCAAGCAGCGCCTCGAAGACCTGGGCGTGACGCTGGAATCGGAAACGGACGTGAACGCAGCGTTCGTGCGCTTCAAGGAACTCGCCGACCGCAAGTCGGAAATCTTCGACGAAGACATCATGGCGATCGTCTCCGAAGAGTCGGCGGAAATGCAGGCGAAGGAAACGTTCCGCTTCGTGTCGCTGGCTCAGCGTTCGGAAACGGGTGAGCAGCCGCATGCACGCGTGGTGTTTGCTGTCGATGGCATCGAAGTGCACGGCGAGTCGCGTGGTAACGGTCCGGTGGATGCGACGCTTCACGCGATCGAATCGAAGGTGACGAGCGGAGCCGAGCTGGTGCTGTATTCGGTTAACGCCATTACCACGGGCACGCAGGCTCAGGGCGAAGTGACCGTGCGCTTGTCGAAGAGCGGCCGGATTGTCAATGGCGTGGGCACGGACCCGGACATTGTGGCGGCATCGGCGAAGGCGTATCTTGCCGCGCTCAACAAGCTCCATTCGAAAGTCGAAAAGCTCAACCCGCAGCTTTCGTGATTTTGATGCACACACAGCAAGGCGCTTGATCCAGCCGCCTCGCTGATTGAAAACGGCTCTCGCCAGAAGCGAGGGCCGTTTTTCGTTGCGATGTTAATTAGCGGAAAGCCCGTCTGAAAAGCGCCATGCGCTGCTGAAAGCCGGGCCGTTCCCGGGCCGCGCGTTCGAGCTGACGGCACTCGACGTGAATCCCGCGGGCGGGGGCATCGGCGATGAATTGATCGATAAGTTCACGCACATCCTGATCGATGAAATCCGCGCGGCTTGCATCGACGATCAACGTTGCGTTGTCGGGAATCTGCTTCAGGTGATGCTTGAGCGACACCTTGCCGAGAAACGACACGTCCTTGCGAAACGAGAGCAGGAAGTGATCGTCGTGCTGCGCGATGGTGATCGGCCGCTGCAGATTCGCGTGGATCGCAAGCGCGATGCTGCAAGCAATCCCCAGCAGGATGCCGATCAGCAGATCAGTCATCAGCACGCCGGCAATCGTCACGATGAATGGCGCAAACCGCTCGAATCCCTGTTTCGCGACAGCCTTGAACAGCGACGGTTTAGCGAGCTTCAGTCCGGTGAAGATCAGGATTGCGGCGAGGCAGGCAAGCGGAATGAGGTTGATCACCGCCGTCAGCGCGAACACGCTCGCCAGCAGCAGAACGCCGTGAATGACGGCCGACCATCGGCTTTGCGCACCCGCGTGGACGTTGGCCGAACTTCGCACGATCACGGATGTGATGGGCAACGCGCCGATCGCGCCCGCCATCATGTTGCCGATGCCCTGCGCCTTCAGTTCGCGATCCGGATGCGCGGTACGCTTCTTGGGATCGATCTGTTCGACAGCTTCCAGACTCAGCAAGGTCTCGAGACTCGCCACGATGGCAAGCGTCATCGCGAGCCGCCAGACATCGGGATTGATGAGTTGCTCGAAGTTGGGCCAGTCGAGCGCGGCGTTCAACGCGGCGAACGTCGCCAGCGATGGCAGTGAAACCCGATGCTCCGCCGGCGGCGCAAAACCCGGCGCAGCGAAATCGAGCGCAAGCGTGATCGCGATGCCGAGCACGACCACGGCAAGCGGCGCGGGCACCGCGCGTACGAACGCGAAGCGGCGCATGGCCTTCGTTTCCCAGCTTGCCAGGATCGCGATAGACACAATGGCCACCACGCACGCGGCGAGCGACATCGCGCCAAAGGGTGTGGCGATCGTGCCTGGCGCTGCCGCGGCGACGTGGGCGCCATCGTTGGCGAAACCGGCGGCGAGCGGCACTTGCTTGATGATGAGCAGCAAGCCGATTGCCGCGAGCATTCCCTTGATCACCGACGACGGCACGTACGCCGCGAAGCGCCCGGCCTTCAGCATGCCGAAGCCGAACTGGATCGCGCCCGCCAGCATCACGGCCATGAGGAAGGTGGAAAAGCTGCCGAGCTTGGCAATGCCATCGACGACGATCACGACGAGTCCCGCCGCCGGGCCGCTCACGCTCAGTTGCGATCCGCTCAAAAGCGCCACCACCAGCCCGCCGATAATGCCTGACAGCAGCCCTGCGAACGGGTCGACGCCGGAAGCGTTGGCAATGCCGAGGCAAAGCGGCATGGCGACAAGGAAAACGACGGTCCCAGCGAACATGTCGCGAGGGAAATTGGCAAACGTTTGGCGTAGGTTCATAGGCTTTTTGGGGCACGAGTTGAACCATGCGATGTCCCGAGGGGCATCGCACAGAAGAGGTTTTAAGCAGGGAGAGTCTCGCCGGCTAGTCGCTGGATGTTTCGGTCATATGCTGGACGGCGCTCGGGGCAGGTTCAGCCTCTGCGTCAGCCGGATCGCCGGATGAAAGGACTTTGATGCGGCCATCGCGCAGGCCGAATATCCATCCGTGAACGCGCGGTGGGCGCTCGGCGTCGCGTACGGTCGACACGCGCCGGATCGCGCGAACTTGTTCCAGCACGCTCAGTTCGGCAAGCCGGTCGATACGGCCATCGCCGGGCTCGATGGCGTCGAGTTCGCCGCTGTGTTTTTGCGCCAGCGCGCACAGCGGCGCAATGCGGCGGTTGACGTGGGGAAGGGCGGGCGACATGGGCAACAACGACGCCCGCACGCCGCCGCATCCATAATGTCCGCAGACGATCACATCGTCCACTTTCAGCACGTTTACTGCGTATTCGAGGACGCTCATGGTGTTGTCGTCGGCGGCGGAAAACAGGTTCGCGATGTTGCGATGGACGAACAGATCGCCGGGCTTCGAGTGCGTGATGGTTTCGGCCGGCACGCGGCTGTCGGAGCAGCCAAGCCACAGCACGGTCGGGCTTTGTCCCTGCGCGAGGGTTTCGAAGAAAGCCGGGTCGCTGGCGGCGGTTTCTGCCGCCCAGCCAACGTTTTCAACAAGCATGCGTTTGGGTCGAGTCATGGGGTGTAGTCCAATCCAGCTCCAAAAACGTAATGGTAGGCGATCTACAACGAAACGATTTTCCGGTTCACTGACACAACGTAGTCGTAAGCTTACGAATTACTTTCTATGAAAAGGTTCCGGACGTCCAGCCATAAAAAAATGCCGCGTTCGGCGGCGGCACTTTTTTTTCGGACGAGAAATAAATCGCCCGATGGGCGCGAGAGGCGTGTGTCTGTGAGGTCTTCAGAAGAAGTTCCGGCGATCGGGGTCGTGCAGCGGGTCCGGCGTTTTTTGTGTCAGGCGCACGATGCCCTGGTCATCGAAATAGAAGCTGAACATCATGTACCAGTAACCCGCCTCCATGTACCGATACGTCCATACCTCGCGCTTCATGAGCGGAAAGTAGGACGTCTCGACCGGCCGCCCGAAGTTGAGCAGAACGTCCTTGCGCGTCCATGTGCCGATCTGCGCTTTATAAAACTCGTTTTCATCGAGGACCTGACGCACGTTCACGATCTTCCCCGATGCATCGATGTCCGCCGCCGTCGTCACTTCGCCTAGCGGCTGGGTCGGCCACATCAGGCGCTTGCCGCCGTTCGGCAGGTCATAGACCTCTTTTGGCGGACCGAGGCGCGCTGTCACCGTCGATGAATCCGCGCCCGCCTGATAGTTCTGCCACGGCTGCGCACACGCCGTCAGCAACAGGGCCAGAATCATTGCGGCCGGTTTTCGTATCGAACTGATCAACATTGAAGCCTCCTTCGTGTGCGTGTCCACAATTTATCGTGGGTTTTTGCTGTGGTAGTTATTTTGACATGGGGCACGGTCCAGTCCGCGCCCGCTTGTTCAGGAAAACGCGCGGACCCGTGCCGGTATTCCATTTCATCGCGGATTCAGGCGAAATGTTGCGCGTGCCGTACCCTGCAGCCTATGATCCGCGGTTCGGCTTTTATCTTGGATGGGCGGTATGGGATTTCGTGATTTGCTGGCGAAATGCAGTAAAGCGGTGGTTGTGGGCGTTCTCGGGAGTATTTTCGCTACGCCGGCCCTGGCAGCCGATCTCGCGCCGATCCGCATCGCGATGATCGAAGGCATGTCGGGCCCGTTCGCCAATGCGGGCGCGTCCGTCGAGCGTAACTTGCGCTTCGGCGTGGAGCGCGTGAATGCCAATGGCGGCGTGGTTTTGCCCGATGGCAAGCATCCCTTGCAGCTTGTCGTGCTCGACGGAAAAGGCAGCAGCGAAGCGAGCCTTGTGCAACTGCGCGCGGCGATAGACCAGGGGATTGGCTTTGTGACGCAGGGAAATAGCTCGGCAGTGGCCGCCGCGCTCGTCGATGCGATCAACAAGCAGAACGTCCGCGATCCTGGACATCGGGTGGTCTTCCTGAATTATTCCGCCGATGATCCCGCCCTCACCAACGAGGATTGCAGCTTCTGGCATTTCCGCTTCGATGCCCACGCGGGCATGCGCATGAACGCGCTGGCCGATGTCATCCAGCGCGAGACATCGGTGAAAAAGGTCTATTTGTTCAATCAGGACTACAGCTTCGGCCACGATGTCAGCCGCGAAGCGCGCCGCGCGCTGAAGGAGCGCCGTCCGGACATAGCAATCGTCGCCGATGAATTCATTCCGGCCGGGCGCGTAAAGGATTTTGCGCCGTACATCGCGAAGATCCGTTCGAGCGGCGCCGACGCCGTCATCACCGGCAACTGGGGCAATGACCTGACGCTGCTGGTGAAAGCGGCGCGGGAGCAGGGCCTCGACACGCACTTCTACACGTTCTACGGCAACAGTCTCGGCGCGCCTGCCGCGCTGGGCGAAGCCGGCGTGAAACACGTGGTCGCGGTGGCGGACTGGCATCCAAACGCGGGCGGCGCGGCGTCGGACGCTTACTACGGTGCGTTCCGGACCCGTTTTCCGGCTCCCGCCGACGATTACCTTTTCCTGCGCATGCCGCTGATGATCGAAATGCTCGCCAACGCAATGCAAAAGGCCCGCAGCGCCGATCCGACCGCAGTCGCCCACGCGCTGGAAGGCATGAAACTCGACACGGGTTTTCAAACCACGGAAATGCGCGCCGCAGATCATCAGTTGATCCAACCCCTGTATGTCATGGAGATGGACAAGTCGGGCACGCCGGGCGTGCACTTCGATAACGAAGGCTCGGGCTTTGGCTTTCGGACCTTGCTGAAGGTCCCTGCAGCCAATACCGCAATGCCGACAACCTGCCAGATGAAACGTCCCGCCTCGTAAGAGAAGCTTGGGACCCGGCCTATTGCGCAAATACATCCGCCGGGCGTGACCGTGTCGACGGGCAAAATCGCTGTGCTATAATTCGCGACTTGCCGTATGTAAGGCCGGGCCTCAATCCTGGTTCAAATGCGTCCGGCAAGGAAATCCGAAGCCGGTTTTCAGGCCAAGGAAAAGATGCAGAAAACCCACGGCACGGCCCTTCTTCCGTGACCGCCTGTCCGTATCAAAGGAAAATCAAATGTCTACCGTAGTTGCTCATGCAAAGAAGTCCGACGTCGTCGCAGAATATGCGCGCGCCGCAAATGACACCGGATCGCCTGAAGTGCAAGTCGCACTGCTGACGACCCGTATCAATGAACTGACCGTTCACTTCAAGGCCCACACGAAAGATCACCACAGCCGCCGCGGTCTGCTGCGCATGGTGAGCCGCCGTCGCAAGCTGCTCGATTACCTGAAGGGCAAAGACGCTGACCGTTATCGCTCGCTGATCGAAAAGCTGGGTCTGCGCAAGTAAGCGGCTAGCGTTCACAACGAAATGCCTGTGTCAGTCTGCTGATACAGGCATTTTGTTTTTGAACGGCGCGCTCTGTACGCGCGCGCAAGCAGGAAACGGCGGGAAATATCGAAGGCTTGCATTAAAGCCAATCCGGATCGGAAACCGATTCGACTACAGGGCCGGGCCTCGCGGCAGAGCTTTGTGTCATTCCAGCGCGTCATGCGCATCGCGTGTCGTGTTGCGTTGGAATGACATACACCCCTCTCTTGCGCGGTTCCGGTCATCGCTTGGCTTCGCGGTTTTTATCGGTGTGTGCGGGCGTTCCGGATGGTCCGGCAAGCACGACAACACATCAGAAAGCCGCGGGGCATAACGAAGAAGGAGTGAGAATGTTTAAGAAAATCGTCAAGGAATTCAAGTGGGGACAACACAACGTTCGCCTGGAAACAGGTGAAATCGCGCGCCAGGCAAGCGGCGCCGTGATCGTCGATGTGGAAGATACCGTGGTGCTCGCGACGGTTGTCGGCGCGAAGACGGCAAAGCCGGGCCAGGACTTCTTCCCGCTGACCGTCGATTATCTGGAAAAGACCTACGCAGCCGGCAAGATCCCGGGTGGTTTCTTCCGTCGCGAAGGCCGTCCGTCGGAAGGCGAAACGCTGATTTCGCGCCTGATCGACCGTCCGTTGCGCCCGCTGTTCCCGGAAGGCTTCTATAACGAAGTTCAGGTCGTCATCCACGTGCTGTCGCTGAATCCGGATGTGCCCGCCGACATTCCCGCGCTGATCGGCGCGTCGGCGGCTCTGGCCATCTCCGGTTTGCCGTTCAACGGCCCGGTGGGTGCTGCCCGCGTTGCATACATCAACAACGAATTCGTGCTGAACCCGACGCGTCCGCAGATGAAGGAATCGGCGCTCGACCTGATCGTCGCCGGTACGGAACGCGCGGTGCTGATGGTGGAATCGGAAGCGCAACAGCTTACCGAAGAAGTCATGCTGGCCGCTGTGGTGTTCGGTCACGACCAGATGCAGGTCGCAATCGATGCAATCCACGAACTGGTCGCCGAAGGTGGCAAGCCGGAATGGGACTGGGCGCCGGCTGCGAAGAACGAACCGCTGATCGCACGCGTGGCCGAGCTGGCTCAAGCCGAATTGCTGTCGGTTTATCAGATCCGCGACAAGTCGGCTCGCAGCGCCAAGCTGAAGGAAGTCTACGCATCGACGACCGCGAAGCTCACCGAAGAAGCCGCTGCCCGTGGCGAAGCGCCGGCTGACAAGGCGACCATCGGCAATGTGTTGTTCGACATCGAAGCGAAGATCGTTCGTACGCAGATCTTGAACGGCGAACCGCGTATCGATGGCCGTGACACGCGCACTGTCCGTCCCATCGAAATCCGCACAGGCGTGCTGCCGCGCACGCACGGCTCGGCGTTGTTCACGCGTGGTGAAACACAAGCGCTGGTCGTGGCGACGCTCGGTACCAAGGGCGACGAACAGAATATCGACGCGCTCGAAGGCGAGTATCGCGAACGCTTCATGCTTCACTACAACATGCCTCCGTTCGCGACCGGCGAAACGGGTCGCGTCGGTTCGCCGAAGCGCCGTGAAATCGGTCACGGCCGTCTGGCGAAGCGCGCATTGGTGGCAGTGCTGCCGAGCGCCGACGAATTCGGTTATTCCATCCGCGTCGTATCGGAAATCACGGAATCGAACGGTTCTTCGTCCATGGCTTCGGTCTGCGGCGGCTGTCTCGCGCTGATGGACGCCGGCGTTCCAATGAAAGCGCACGTCGCAGGTATCGCGATGGGCCTGATCCTTGAAGGCAACAAGTTCGCGGTGCTGTCGGACATCCTGGGCGACGAAGATCACCTGGGCGACATGGACTTCAAGGTCGCAGGCACGGCGCAAGGCGTGACGGCACTGCAGATGGACATCAAGATCCAGGGCATCACGAAGGAAATCATGCAGGTCGCGCTCGCGCAGGCGAAGGAAGGCCGCATGCACATCCTCGGCAAGATGACGACCGCGGTCCCGGGCACGAACACGAACCTGTCGGACTACGCGCCGCGCATGATCACCATGAAGATCAATCCGGAAAAGATCCGCGACGTGATCGGCAAGGGCGGTTCGGTGATCCGTGCGTTGACCGAAGAAACCAACACGACCATCGATATTTCCGATGACGGCGTGGTGACCATCGCAAGCACGAGCAGCGAAGGCATGGCGGAAGCGAAGAAGCGTATCGAGAACATCACGGCCGAAGTGGAAGTGGGTCAGGTCTACGAAGGTCCGGTACTGAAATTGCTCGACTTCGGCGCGATCATCAACATCCTGCCGGGCAAGGATGGCCTGCTGCACATCTCTGAAATCGTCAACGAGCGCATCAAGGACATCAACGACTACCTGAAGGAAGGCCAGGTCGTTAAGGTCAAGGTCATCCAGACGGACGAAAAGGGTCGTGTGCGTTTGTCGGCCAAGGCACTGCTGGCTGAAGGCGGCGAGCCGATTCAACCGATCCAGCCGACGCAACCGCAGTAATGCGGTAAGTTGGAATGGCCGGCGCGAGAAGCTTGCGTGCCGGCCGTTTTCGAATGTGATGGTTCGAATGTGAAGCATGTTTTTGCAGGTTCGGTTATTCGAGCCTGCAAAGCCATGAGGTTACGTCGCTGTTTCACGAAGTCCGACTTTAAGGAATCCGCAGATGAAAGCGATCGAAATCACCGAATTTGGCGCGCCCGACGTTCTCAAGCTGGGCGAGCGTCCAATGCCGGAACCGAAGGCCGGCGAAGTGCTGATCAAGGTTGCAGCGTCGGGTGTGAATCGTCCGGATGTATTCCAGCGCAAGGGCGGCTATGCGCCGCCGCCGGGTGCATCTGATCTGCCAGGGCTGGAAGTGGCGGGTGAGATCGTGCGCGGGGACTTCGATCCGAAGCACAATCCATTCGGTCTGAAAGCGGGCGATCGCGTATGTGCGCTCCTCGCGGGCGGCGGTTATGCCGAGTACGCGTGCGCGCCGCTCGAGCAGTGCCTGCCCGTGCCGAAGGGTTTGACGGATATCGAAGCGGCTTCGTTGCCGGAAACGTTCTTTACCGTGTGGAGCAACGTGTTCGAGCGCGCGCACCTGGGCAAGGGCGAGAACGGCGCCGAGGAGACGCTGCTGATCCAGGGTGGATCGAGCGGTATCGGCGTGACGGCCATCCAGATTGCCAAGGCGCTTGGGCATCGTGTGTTCGTGACAGCCGGGTCCGATGAAAAATGCCAGGCCTGCGAAAAGCTCGGTGCGGAGCGCGCGATCAACTACAAGACGGAAGATTTCGTCGATGTCGTGAAGTCGCTCACAAATGACCGCGGCGTGGACGTGATCCTGGACATGGTCGCGGGCGATTATCTTCCCCGTGAACTGAAAGCACTGGCTGATGGCGGCCGCGTGGTTGTCATCGCAACGCTTGGCGGGTCGAAAGCCGAGATCAACCTGAATGAAGTGTTGCGCCGTCGTCTCGTGATCACGGGTTCGACCTTGCGCCCGCGTGCGGTTGCGTTCAAGGGCAAGGTGGCGGTGCAGTTGAAAGAGCAGGTGTGGCCGGAGATCGAGGCAGGACGCATCAAGCCCGTGATTCACCAGGTTTTCCCCGCCGATCAGGCCGCCGCAGCGCACGAACTGATGGAAGGCAGCACGCATATCGGCAAAATCGTGCTCGACTGGAGCCAGGTTGCCTGATCGCCAGCGCGGCACGGAGCTGAAATAAGCTGTCAGGGAGATTTACGCGTTTGACCGTTTTCTGCCAGGCACAGTAAAATCGCATGTTGTACTGGGGCGACGCGTCCAAAAGTTCCGTTTCCGGTTGATTTTTCTGGTTCCTTTCCACCTACTGATCGGCAGCCTCGCTGCTATGACGAGACAAATGCCGAAAGAACAAGCCAAACGCGCAAAGCTGGTAGTGGGAAACTGGAAGATGCACGGTCGGCTCGTTGAGAACGCGGCCTTGCTGCAAGCAGTTGCCACGGGCGCCGCTGGATTGTCGAGCGACGTCCGTACGGGCATCTGTGTCCCGGCGCCATACCTTGCACAAGCGCAGGCATTGCTGGCAGGCTCGAAAGTCGCGTGGGGCGTGCAGGATGTCTCGGCTCACAAGCAGGGTGCCTATACGGGCGAAGTCGCAGCCGGCATGGCTGCTGATTTCGACGCAACCTACGCGATCGTTGGTCACTCCGAGCGGCGTGCTTATCATCATGAGCATTCGGACCTGGTCGCGGTGAAAGCGCAGCGCGCTCTGGAAGCCGGTCTTACGCCCATTGTGTGCGTGGGTGAGACGCTGGAGCAACGCGAAAACGGTTCGACCGAACAAGTGATTGGAACGCAACTCGAAGCTGTGCTGCTTGTGCTGAGCCAAGAACAAGCGGCAAAGATTGTCGTGGCATATGAACCCGTCTGGGCGATCGGTACAGGAAAAAGCGCGACGACCGAGCAGGCGCAGCAAGTTCACGCTTTCCTGCGCTCGCAACTCGCATCGAAGGGTGCAGGTGCGGCGAAGGCGCCGGTGCTCTACGGCGGCAGCGTCAAGCCGGAAAATGCGAAAGAATTGTTTGCTCAGCAGGACATCGATGGCGGATTGATTGGCGGCGCATCGCTGAAGTCGAATGATTTCCTTGCGATCTGCCAGGCGGCACAAAACGGATCGGTTTGATAACCGAGTTTAAGCTTTCGAGTATGTAAGCATTAAAGGCGGGGCACAGAAGTGTCGCGCGAACATTAAAGAGTCGGGTGAACGGAATGCTGTATTTAAAGACTTTGATTATTGTCGTCCAGTTGTTGTCGGCGTTTGGCGTTATCGGGCTGGTTTTGCTGCAACACGGCAAGGGCGCCGATATGGGTGCAGCTTTCGGCAGCGGCGCGTCGGGCAGTTTGTTCGGCGCAACCGGTTCGGCGAACTTCCTGTCGCGTACAACCGCTGTCCTCGCAGCGGTGTTTTTCATCTCGACGTTGACGCTGACCTACCTCGGAAGCTACAAGCCTGCAGCTTCGGCAGGCGTGCTGGGCGGGGCTTCGGTAACGGCGCCTGCTGCAAACACGACCCTTGGCGCGTCGGCTGCAGCCGCGAGTTCGGCACCGGTTGCATCGTCAGCCCCTGGCTCCGACGTTCCGAAATAATTTTCGCTTTAGGCACCTTTTGTGCGTTGAACAAACTGCTTAACCCAGTTATAATTTTGTTCTCGAAGCGATTCCCGGCAATTGGAAGTTGATTTACCGGATTGCAAGACAGTGCCGACGTGGTGAAATTGGTAGACACGCTATCTTGAGGGGGTAGTGGCGAAAGCTGTGCGAGTTCGAGTCTCGCCGTCGGCACCAAAAAAGTTATCCAATGCCAGCCGCATGCATTGCTTCGGCTGGCATTGTCACTTCTGGCGAGTGAATATGTAAGGGTTCTTACGTATCATTCGTCTTTAGTTGAAAATCGGTTGGGCAGTCGTCCTGACCGGCACACCAGATCAAACCGATTTGAGGATAGTCGTGAATCTCTCAGCCTATTATCCCGTCTTGCTGTTCCTCGTCGTGGGCACCGGTTTGGGTATCGCTCTCGTCAGCATCGGTAAAATTCTCGGTCCCAATAAGCCTGACACAGAAAAAAACGCGCCCTACGAGTGCGGCTTCGAAGCGTTCGAAGACGCGCGGATGAAGTTCGATGTGCGCTATTATCTTGTCGCTATTCTTTTCATTATTTTCGATCTTGAAACCGCGTTCCTGTTTCCGTGGGGCGTTGCCTTGCGCGACATCGGCTGGCCGGGTTTTCTGTCCATGATGGTTTTCCTGCTCGAATTCCTGCTGGGTTTTGCCTACATCTGGAGAAAGGGTGGGCTGGACTGGGAGTGAAGTGCAAAGGGTTGCGGATTTGGGGTCGTCGAATCACCGGATTGCTGGGTAGCTATGGCTGGCTGCCCATCTGGAGTGAAAGCAAATGAGTATCGAAGGGGTCTTGAAGGAAGGGTTCGTCACCACCACGGCTGACAAACTGATCAACTGGACG
>NZ_CAXTGZ010000080.1:6140-16391 GCF_964243625.1 uncultured Caballeronia sp. | reverse complement strand
GCAGTTGTACCTCGACGGCAAGATGGAACAATTCTGGATGCGGGATAACGGTGTTGGCGTGATCTTTCTGATGAGCGTCGATTCCGTCGAAGAAGCTGATAGCCTCTTGAAGGCACTGCCGCTTGGTGTCGATGATCTGCTGACCTTCGAGCTTTATCCGATCGTCCCGCTCGCACCGCTAGGTACTTTGATCGGGCGTTAGCACCATGACACGAGGTCTGGAGGCGGACCTCGCGTATTTCGTTTTCAAGCGTCTCGATCTTCCTGGTCGTCCGCTGCGGCGTCCAGGTTCGCGTGCACGCTAAGCAGCAGCACCTCCAACTGTTCGTTTTCCTCCTGACTGAAACCGGTCAGCGCCCGGCGGCTCGCTAAATCCATGATGGATTTGCCATGCGGTAGCTGCCCGATAGCGGTGTGGGTGAGAGATATCAGGCAGGAGCGAGCGTACGCAAGCCCCTATCAAGTGTCCGGATTCGCGAGGATGAAATTGCGCATGGCGCTGTACTCAGGGTCGACGATCTTGCCGTCGATCAAGATGCCCCACGACGTATTGCCGCTGTCCAGGACGTAGTACATCACCGACTCGATGTTGTCCGTCTTGCGCGCCGCGTAGAAGCGGGTCAGCCGCTCGGTAATGTACGACGCGCGAAATGCCTGGCTGTCCTCGGGATTGGCGTTCCACTCCGTGATCATGAACGGCACGCCGTAGCGCTTCTTGCAGTACGCAGGAAGATCGAAATTCGGGCCGCCACCGTTCACGCCGATGTTGAAGATATCCCCGTAGACCTCGTAGTTGTGCCACGTCGTGATGTCCCAGCGCAGTTGCGGATGACCTGTGGTGCCATCGGGTTGGGTGCCGTCCCAGAGTGCATCGGACGCGCCGATATCCGCCACGCAAAAGTTGATGCCGCACTTCGCGCCCGGCTGCACCGACCTGACGCCATCCATCATGCCGCGCATCACGCCGCGCATTGCCGGCCAGTTCGTGTTATTGAAATCCGTGACCCTGTTGCCCGCCGACGATGAATCAATAACAGTCTGTGAGCGGCGTGTCAGTTCATTGCCGCATTCGTACATGGTGACGCCATATGGCATGAGCGCGGCGGCAATGGTCGATCCGGATTGAAAACCCTGGTTGTACGCGGCGGCCTCGCTGGTCCAGACCACGCCGGATGCGTCGGTCAGGCTTTCATCGATACAGACAAACAGGCTGATGCCAGTACCGACAAACGCCTTCGCCATATTCACCAGCGCATTCAGCGACTTCGCGTCGAAGCATGTCAGTCGATACGACGTGCATCCCAGGGCTTGCAGGATCGCGACAGTTTGCGACGGCGTGTACAGGTAGTCGTAGTGCCCGTTCATGCCATAGAACATGCCCGATGCAGCCTTGACCGCCGAGTCATCGGGAACTTCGACCGGCTCCGACGCTGCGGCGTCGGGTACAGCGACTTCCGATGCAGCGCCGCTGGCGGCAACGGGCGCGGCGGCAGCAGCCGGAGGCTGTGTAACGGTGACCGCGCTGCTCCCGGTGGGCGCTGCGGCAACACTTACGCCTTTAGAGGCCGCTGAGGAGTCCGAGCTGCCACCGCCGCCTCCGCATCCGGCGAGCGCATAGCTGCCGCCGAAGGCGCAAACGCGACTCAAAAATGAACGGCGACTGAGCATGACGAGTTTCTCCAACGTCGGAGTGGTCGACGAAAAGTTTTTGTATGACGAATTACGAGCCAGACACAGCTTGGCTTCGATGGGGTACCGACGAGCTCGCCTGCTAATAAATTGCATGGCGGTCAGCCGGGATGACGGCGATAATCCGCGCGCATCTTCAACCGCATTAACGGCAATGACGTCCGAATGTTTAGCGTCTGCTTAAATTTTTTTTTAACGGACGCGCGAATGAATAACTGCGGGCGGTGTTTTGAAGAGGATTGGGAGAGAATGATGAGGGCGAGTAATCTGCCTGCACTCCTCGCAGGCGAGCCCGGAAAACGGGCCGATTGCCCACAATGGTAGCAATCCTAACTAATTAAACAATGATCTTCGCCGCGCGGAGCGCGAAGATCAACAGATAAGATGAAGCCTGAAAGCGTGTGCTTTGATTCAGCTCTTCCGGGAGGGTTTCAACCGCTCCCATCGCAAGTCGGAGAAACAGGGACCTTGCGTGGCCTCGCTGAACTTGACGTCGTTATGTTCGGCGTTCCATTCCATGACCTGAACATTGCCGTTCATATCGACGGTCAAATCCCATCCGACGCATCGGGCAAAGGGAATTTTCTTGTGAAGTTCAAGCACGGTGCTGACGCATTTCGAAAAGGCCGGTACGCTCAGGCCATCGAACTTGATTCTGGAATCCGGATGCTCATCGAGCGCCATCCAGTTCGCCAGGTAACCTTGCGCGTACAGTTTGCCGTTAGCCAGATCCACGGGCACGCAAATCTCGCTGTCCGGTTGAATGTGAGTATCTGCAACCCGGCCAAGGCGTAAAAAGCATGCACGAATGGAAATCAGCCCGGCATCATCTACGACTGATGTAATCCTTAAAGTCGCCACAGCATTCGATGCGAAATCATTGAACAATTGATGTTGAACAATGAATCGCTGAATTACGCCATTTCCCAACGCCTTTATGCTGCCGACACTGAAGGTTTCCCGGTCGAAAAAGAAAACGCCCTTTCCTTGGAACGAACTGTCGACTTTAAATACGATTTTTTCCGTGTTTTGGAAAACAAATGCTTCGACCTCGGCTTCAGGAACTGCAACATGATCAGAGGTAAAGAACAGCCCATTAACAAAGTAAGCGATATCCGGAAAAGTATCGCTGCTAAAAATAATGCCGGATAAGGGCTTGAGGCTGGATATCTTTCCGTACGATCCTTTCATTCGGGGTACGACGACGCTCCCATAATAATTATCGGGAATCCAGCCTTCCTTGAACGTTCCAGTGAACGCGGCATAGACGCGGAGCCAAGGTGCATAACGGGCATTGCCGAGTACCTCCTGCGCGTAAGCATCAGCCAGCCTCAAGTTGACCGGGTCGGTCTTGCCGTTTTTCTTCTCAAGCGTCTTGAATATGATTCGGGCCTGCGACTCATGATCCTTGTCGAACTTGTGGCGTGCCGCTTTTTTAATGGATTTTCTGACTAATGTCTCAACATCAACGCGCATCGTGCATTTCCAGAGTTTTGTATGGATTTATTTAGGACGCCAATACTACCCCGGGCGCCCCCTTCTTCCCAAGCATACCCGGAATCCTCCGTCGGCAGGCGCACAGTAAGTCACGAATTACCCGTATTGGTCAAGATACATAATGAAAATGTAAGGCAATATAATGTAGTTGTTAAGAATTACTGAGCATATGCGGATACCACCATTTCGTTACAAGCTTATTGCAGAAAAAGATAAGAAGCCGAACGCGAAAATCCACTGCTAATTCCTCAGCTTAATCGGCCAATAGCTCCAGACTTTGCGCCGGGCAAAGGCGTCTGACGTTCTCGGCGGTTTATGCTTTACTGCAGCATAGTAGTTTGCTCCAAGCACGAATTTCGGGTCCCAGGTCGGCTTGTTGCAAGGCTTGGCGCATCGCGCAAAATCGCGTCTCAAGTCCTGATCCTGACTTCCAACCACAGTCCTTCAATCACCTGCACTTTCGAGATCTGACGAAATTGCGACGTCGCATGGGCCGATTTTGTTGAATTGGCCTGACAGACTCTCTCGATTGCCGCATGGAATCTCTAGCCAGCACCGAGGCCCTATGGAACCCGTCACGATCGTCATCTGCAACTACAACTACGAGCGCTTTCTCACGCAGGCAATCGAGTCGGCGCTTGCCCAGGACTATCCGGCCACGCGCGTGGTGATCGTCGACGACGGTTCGACCGATGGCTCGCGGGCGCTTATCGATGGATATGGATCGCGTATCTCGGCGGTCTTCAAGGAAAACGGAGGCCAGGTCTCGGCCTACAATCGCGCCGTGGATATCATCGATACGGACCACGCGATCCTGCTGGATTCGGATGACCTTCTCTATCCCAGTGCCGTGTCTGACGTGATGCGCGTCTTCCAGAGCGGCGACTATGCGAAGGTCCAGTTCCGCCTGGACGTGATCGACTCCGCTGGCGGTCTGATGGGAGTACACGTACCGCATTCGGAGCCGCCGGCGGATTGCGGCACGTTGCTAAAGCGCGGATGGCTGTACCCGTCGCCGCCGGCATCGGGCAATGCGTATCGCGTCAGTGCCTTGAAGCAGATTTTTCCGGTGCCCGAGTCAGCCATCAACCGCTACGGCGCTGATTTCTACGCCATATACGGTGTCGTGTTGCTGGGTTCCGTCGCAACGATTCCCAAGTCGCTCGGTGGATATCGGGTGCATCATACGAGTGCGCCCAGCGTGTCGTTTGCAAACGCAGAGAGCATGGTCAAGGGATCGAGCGCGCTCAGCATGCGATGGGCGACCTTGCAGAACATTGCACACTCGCGCCTGAAAGTCGATTTACCGGTATCGTTTCACGACTTCTCTCACGAGAAGGCGCATTTTTGCTCCCGCGTGTATCAGGCGCCGCTTGCAACTCGCTGGGGCTGGATGATGAGAGAGTCGCGCAGTTATTTGCATTCGATTATTGCAAACCCTTTCTGGAGCCTTAAAAAGAAAGTCGGGACGCTCGTGTTGTCGAGCATGTGCCTCGTACCTTATTCACCCTTGTCGGATTTCGCGGTCCGTTATATTGCCAACCCGCTAGGTCGCCGTCGCGCAGCAGCACGCTAAGCTTCGCAACAAGGCGATAAATTACGCCGCCTGGCGGGCTTAAACAAAGAAGTATGGATAAAAAAGAAAACGCCAAGATCCTAGTGTTCGTGTACGGCGGTTATGTGATGAGGTATCTCTATCTCATCATCGTCATTCCGTTTTATGGGCGGGTGCTTGGCGTGACGGAATATGGGCGCGTGCTTGCGGCCATGTCACTCATGAACGTGATCTGGATGCTTGCAAGCTACGGGTTCACTTTCGTCGGCATGCGCGATGTCGCGAAGTCTCCTGAGCGCAGCCACCACAACGATGTGTTCTCCCTGCATTCGAGCGCACGGATATTCACCGGTGCGGTCGGTCTGGCCATCGGTGTCATCGCCACGCTGTGCTCGCCTACGCTCTCCGAGCGGCCTCTCATGGGGCTTTTGGCTACCATGCTCGGGCTTGTGTCCGCATTGAACCTGGGCTGGCTGTTTCAGGGACGCCAGCGTTTTCGCACGCCGATCATCATTGAGGTCATCGGCTTTGCGATCAGCCTCGTTCTCATTTTATCGATAGTCAGAGGACCGCAAGACTCGGTATGGGTCGTCGCGAGCCTGCTGATTGCGGGCGTGATTTCATCAGTGATTTCGTACGGTCTGACGTTTGCACATGTGGGCTTGCCGAAATTTCGGGTGAGCGGCGTGATGGACCTGATGCGCGGGTCCACCATGTTGTTCGCTTACTCAACGGGGTCGGCTGTGCTGACGGCGTCGTCGACTTATTTGCTTACGTTGCTGTCTTCGCCGGATCAGGTGGGATATTTCGGCGCCGCCGAACGTTTTGCGACCATTGGGTTGAGCTTGATGGGTCCGGCCGCCCAGGTATTTATCCCGACCATCTCGCGGCAACTCGCACAAGGCGACACCGATGGCGCCCGCGCCAGCAGCCGGCGCGGCGCGACGTTGTTGATGGGGTACGGCGTGCTTGCGCTGCTGGCCGCATTGAGCCTGTCGCCGTTCCTCATGCCGTTGATTCTCGGCAAGGCTTTCACTCCAAGCGCACACGTCTTGCAGTGTCTCGCCGTGATGTTTCCGTTCGCCGCGTTCAACGAGTTCGTCGCGTTCTATGTGTTCGTGCCGCGCCAGAAAGACCGCTTGCTTGCCATAGCCGGGATCACGTCGGGTCTTGCCAACCTGGCTGCGGCGCTGTTTCTCGCGCCTTTATATGGCGCCATGGGCATGGCCGTTGCGCGCGTGATCGGCGAAGCCACCCTCACCGTCATGCTGGTCGGCCTGATGATTCGATCGGACATGATCGGACTGCTTCCGGGCGTTGGCCGCGCGGCGGCAATGGCGCGCGGCGTCTTCCAGCATGCCGGAAGCGGCAAGGATAAATGACCCGATCAGGCTATCCGGAACAGCAACTGGCCCTGGTCTTCGAACACTTTGACGCCAAGGAAATCGTGAAGATAACCTGAAGGCCCGAGGGCATCGATCTGCGCCACGTCAAGCGTAGAAGTCAACGCGATCACCTTCGACGCAGCCGCGAGTCCCGATGCAATCCCGGCTGCCGAATCTTCGAACACGAGCGCTTGCTGGGGCTCGGCTCCCAGCGCCTTCGCACCCGCGATAAACCCATCCGGCGCAGGTTTGCCGCGCGCAATGTCGTCGGAAGTAAAAAGGAAGCGGGGAATGGGCAGTCCTGCTGCCTGCATGCGGCGTATCGCAAGCGGCCGTTCGGCGGACGTCACGACCGCCCAGCGATCGTCCGGAAGCGATGCCAGCATAGCAAGTGCGCCCGGTATCTCGACAATGCCGTCCACGTTGTCGAGTTCACGCTGCTTCAGCGCGGCGGTATCGGCTTCCACATCCGTTCCCGGCGGCGCCAGTGCGCGGACCGTATCGATCACGCGCCGCCCCTGGCATTCGCGCAGGACCATGGCGGCGTCGAGCCCGTGGTGCGCCGCCCAGTCCGTGTACGCACGAATCACGGGCGCATGTGAATTGATCAGGGTTCCATCCATGTCGAAGAGAAGACAGGAGGTGCGGAATTCGACTTGAGTGAGCAGCATGAGGAAGATGAATGATGTCCAACCGGCAAACGCTAACGATGTTCCTCAACGCCGCCCGTGACCGCTTCGACCACGCTCAAAGTGGTCGACTCACGCGGCTGCAAGACGACCAGCGGTCCGTGCGATTCGATCTCGAAGTAGGGCAGTCGCGGTGCGTTGAAGACTTCTAGCGGCGAGCCATGAGCATACCTTGCATCGGGGAACACCGGGAAGCGCCTGCTCAACGTATGCCTGCCCTCCGGCAGATCGAACACTACGTGCGCTACACCCGGCGAATTATCGATGCCCAGTTTGAACTCGATTGGCTCGGTGCACCGTGTCGTGACGTGCTTGCTCGAACCCGTCACGAAACCGGATTCACGGACATCGCCCAATGGGCCTTTAGCGAGAAACGACGTCACCGATTCCCGCCAGTCCCGCTGCGCGTTTTCGATAACAACGTCAACCCGGCCAGGCCGCCGCAACATCAGCACGTCCCAGATTGCACATGGCCGCGCCACCTCGCTGCGGTTGCTGAGTTCATGCAACGTTGTCCATGAGCCATCGCGTGCTGACAACACAATGCGGCGCCGGACCTGCAAGCCGCTTTGCCGGCATACAGGGCTCAGCAACTCGACGCCCATCGACCGGCTGTCGAACCACGTGCTCACGACTTCGTAAGAACCGCTGTCCAGATCGCGCTGTGGCGCGCGTTTGGGCCAGTCCGACTCCGGCGCAACCCAGGTCTTGCCGCCACCCCATAGTGGAAAATCCCATTCGCCGCACAGCGTGCGCCATTGCTCCGCACTCCAGTCGGGCACGTGGCCGGCAAGCGCGTCGTTGACGTAGGCCAGCTCGACGCCCTCATCCCGGATGCTCATCAGCCTTCCGCCAATGGCGGGCACAACAGTCAACTCGACCACGCCCTGGCGCATCGATAACGCGTTCCATCCGCGATAAGCGGTCCATTTCAACTCGCGGCGAGTATCGGAGATTCCTGCAAAGTGCGATATGCGGCTCAGCATCGCTCAGCTCTTCGCCACCGGTTTGCTGCGCATCAGGCCGACTGTCTCGGGCTGTGCGATCTTGCACATCACGGGAGGCAAACCGCGCGCGATCAGTTCGATATCCGCCAGTGCACGACGGCCGATTTCACGCAGCACGGCACTCAGCGCGCCGGCCTGATGCGGCGAGAGCAACACGGTATCGATGGAACGCGCCCGATGTCCCGGCGCGAGCGGCTCTTCGGGAAAGACATCGGTCGCCACACGAATATGCCCTGACGCGGCTGCGTCGAGCATCGCATCGAAATCGACCACGCCGGCACGGCTCACGAGCACGAACGCGGCGCCTTGTTTCATCGATGCAAATTCATCGCGCGTGAGGAATCCCTGGTTCTGCGACGTCACGCCCGCCACCACGAACACGACCTGCGACTCGCGCAAGACCGTCTCAAGCGACGCCGCCTCGCAACCGAGCGACTCGAGGTATGCCGGCGGCAACCACGGATCGAACGCCTTCACCACGCCACGAAACGGCGCGATGAGCGGCAGGATTGCACGCCCGAGATCGCCCATGCCAATAAACCCCACGGGCGCGCCATAAAGCGAAAACGCGTCCCGGTTGGCATCGAGTCCATATTGTTCGGTGCCGTTGCGAAAGCGCCGGTCCGCATGGCTGATCCCGCGAGCCAGATCGATTGCCATGCCAAGCGCGGCTTCCGCCACCGGTTCCGCGAACACCGGGCTCACGTTCAGCACGCGCACGCCTTGTCTGAAGCACTGCGCATAGTCCACATTCGGAAGAAAGTTGCCCTCCACATTCACGATCGCGCGAAGATTCACCGCACGCGTCAGACGTTCGGACGGCATGTCGAGCTGCCCGACGATGATGTGCGCATCGGCTGCGTGCTGGTTGAAGATTTCATCGGTCACTGGGCCATCTGCGTGGATGAACACTTCGCCGAGCGCATGAAGACGTTCCAGATCGGCGGGGCTGAAAATGTCTTCGACGTTACGCGGGGAGGGCGCGATGAAAAGACGGATTTTCTCTGCGGCTTGAATCGAGGACACGGGATGCTCCAGGAAGGGAATGGCTGAAGCGGGAACGCGGTCAACGTCGACACGCGTCCACCGCAGATCTGATTGATTGGGAAACCTAGCGGGACTTCCGGGTGAACAGCTTGTCGGCCGTGACTGCCGCAATGATCAGCGCGCCCATCACGATCTGCTGATAATAGGTCTCGACGTTCATGATGTTCAGGATGTTGTTGATCACGCCGATGATCAGTCCGCCAATGACCACGCCCGTCACCTGCCCTCGCCCGCCAAAGAAGCTCGTCCCCCCGATGATCGCCGACGCAATGGCGAAGGTCTCGAACCCGACGCCCGCGTTCGGCTCGGCCGCAGCGGTCCGCGCGGTCGTGACAATGCCCGCGATACCCGCGCATGTCCCCGCGATGATGAACACCACCATGGTATGCAGCTTCACGCTGATGCCTGAATAAAACGCGGCTTGCGCATTGCCGCCGAGCGCGTAGATGTTGCGCCCGAGTTTCGTAAACTTGGTCAGGAACAACAGGAAACCCGCCACGACGACCGCAATGATGATGGGTACAGGTACGCCGAAAACACGCCCGGCGACGACATCTGTGAATGAACGGTCGAAGCCGAATACCGAACGCGAATCCGACACGATGAGCGTCACACCGCGATAAATCGCCGCCGTTCCCAGCGTGATGATGAAGGGATGCAACTGCGTGAGATTGACCAGGGCGCCGTTGATGGCGCCGAGCAACGCGCCCATGCCCACGCCGCCGATCAGCACCGCGAGCCAGACGGGCAAACCCGCCATCATCAGCTTGGCCATGACCATGCCGGACAGCGCCAGCACCGAACCAATCGACAAATCGATCCCTGCAATCAGAATGGTGAAGAACACGCCGCACGCGAGCAACACCATGACGGAGCTTTGCAACAGGACCTGCACGAGGTTGTCGCGGGTGAGGAAATATTGTGGCGATGCAATGCTGCACAGGATCAGCAACACGACCAGGATGCCGAAAGTGCCATACGTCTGCCAGATCGTGGCGAAATCGCGGCGCGGTGCGGCCGGCAACGGCGCACCCGAAGTATTCGATGGGTTCATTTTGCCTCCTTCGTGGTCGCTCATGAGGTGGCGACTTGCATGATCGATTCTTCCGTGGCGTCGGCGTTCGCAAGCGTGCTTGCCACCGTGCCGTCCTTGTACACCGCAATGCGATCGCACACCGCAATGAGTTCCGGCAACTCCGATGAAACCATCAGGATCGCCTTCCCCTCGTTCGCGAGGCCGCGCATGATCGAATAGATTTCAGCCTTCGCGCCTATGTCGATACCGCGCGTGGGTTCATCGAAGATAAAGAGGTCGCTTTGCGCCGCAAGCCACTTTGCGATGATCGCTTTTTGCTGATTGCCGCCCGACAGTTCGATGATGT
>NZ_CAXTGZ010000080.1:0-6130 GCF_964243625.1 uncultured Caballeronia sp. | reverse complement strand
CGACGAAGCACAGCGGATGCGCAGCCGCTCCTTGTAGCGCAGGCCGAATTCGCGCTGGCGTGCGCGGTCGATCAAACCCAGCGACAACGCGCGCCGCGTGCTGCGCAAGGCAGGCGCCACGAAGATGTTTTCTTCTATGTTCAAATTTTGGAAGAAGCCGGTCGCGCGCCGGTCTTCGGTCACGAATGCAAGCCCTTGCTTGACCGCCTGATACGGCGAGTCGATCGTGATCTCGCGCCCGTTCAGCGTCATGCGCCCCGCCGATTTTCGCCGCACGCCGAAGATGGTTTCCATCAGTTCGCTGCGCCCGGAACCCATCAGGCCCGCAAAGCCGAAGATCTCGCCGCGATGCACGTTGAACGAAACATCGCGCACCCAGCCATCGCGTGAGGAAAGATGATCGACGGAAAATACGATGTCTCCGTGCGTGGCATCCTCGCCTTTCGGCCTGCCGTGAACGATCTCCCGGCCAACCATCAGCGCGACGAGGCGATCCGTCGATGTCGATCTGGCGTCGTACGTGCCCACGTACTTGCCGTCTTTCAGGACCGTGACACGGTCGCCGATCAGCGCAATCTCCTTCAACTTGTGAGAGATATAAGCCACGCCCACGCCATCGCGCTTCAGATCGCCGATCACGTTGAAAAGCTTCGCAACTTCGGTATCGGTCAGTGACGAAGTCGGCTCGTCCATGATGATGAGCCGCGCTTCGCTCGCGAGCGCCTTGGCAATCTCGACCTGCTGTTTCTCCGAGATGCCCAGATCGCCCACCAGCGTTCGCGGATCACGCTCGAGGCCGACACGGGCAAGCACCTCACGCGCCTTCGCGTTCATCTTCCGGCGATCGACCACGGGAATACCAAAGCGCTTGATGGTCGGAATGCGCCCGACAAACAGGTTCTCTTCAATACTCAAGTAGTCGATAACACTCAGCTCCTGATAGATCAGGCAGATGCCGAGCTGGGCGGACAACGAAGGCGACAACCTGGCGTACTCGTTGCCGCCCGCGATGATCGCGCCCGAAGTCGGCTCGTAGATGCCGCTCAGGATTTTCATCAGCGTCGATTTCCCGGCGCCGTTCTCGCCGAGCAGCACATGCACCTCGCCGGCGCGAACGTCGAAGCTCACGTCGCTTAGCGCGGTCGTACCGGGAAACAGCTTCGTGATGCCGCGTACGGCCACCAGTACTTCGTTCATCTGATCCTCGCGAGGCGGTTTACTTCGTGATCAGATGCGACTCGATCGGCAGGAACTCCGGCGTCTTGTTCGGATCGATAGCAGGCTTGTTTTTCAGCGCATCGAGCAACAGGTCGACGGCCTTTGCGCCCATCGCCGCGGAGTCCTGCGCAACCGTTGCGGTCAGCTCACCGCGCTTGACGGAGTCGAGCGCTTCGGGAACGCCATCGGTGCCGACTACAACGACTTTGCCGAGCTTGTCCGCATTCTTCACAGCCTGTGCCGCGCCCAGCGCCATGGTGTCGTTCGCCGCGTAGATAGCTTTCAGATCGGGATTGCGTTGCAAGATGTTGGTGGTGACATCAAGTGCTTTCGAGCGATCCCAGTCACCGGGCTGGCTTGCAACCAGCTTGATGGACGGCACCTTTGCGAAGGCCTGCTTTGCGCCATCGCGGCGTGCATCGCCCGACACGTTCCCCGCCTTTCCTTCGATGATCGCGACCTTGCCACCCGAGCTGCCAAGTTTCTGCGCAATGAAATCGCCCGCTTTATTTCCAAGCGCCACGTTGTCGCTCGAAATGAAAGCGATCACCGCACCGCCCGCCGCTTTCAACTGGCCCTGATCGATTTTTTCATCGATGTTGACCACGTAGATGCCTTTCTTCGTCGCCGCGCTCACGGCTTGAATCAGGCTCACGGGCGAGATCGGCGCAACACCGATCGCCTTGTAGTTCTTGTTCAGCACGTCTTCCACCAGA
Source organism: uncultured Caballeronia sp. (assembly GCF_964243625.1). NCBI lineage: Bacteria > Pseudomonadati > Pseudomonadota > Betaproteobacteria > Burkholderiales > Burkholderiaceae > Caballeronia > uncultured Caballeronia sp. The sequence goes on along the minus strand of NZ_CAXTGZ010000080.1, from coordinate 4,196 downwards.
CGTTGCTGCCCCTGGATATCTTCTTCGCTGTTGCCCGCAAGGATGTCGACCGTGACGCCCTTCGCCTTCGCCTCTTTCTGGATGCCGTCGCGCATTGCGACCCAATACGGGTTGGCGAGCGTCTTCAAGACGATCGCGATGTCTGCGGCTTGCGCCGGCGTCCACGCTGCCAGCGTCAATGCCGCTGCTGCAACGCCCGTTGTCAATTTGAGCCAGTTTTGTACGTTCATGCTTCGTCTCCTGTTTTTCCGCGCAAGCGGATTTTTATGTGATGACACACCCACTAGATTTGTTTCCACGCACCCGCTTTCGATGAACCCAGCACCGCATCGATGATCTGCGCCGAGCGATAACCATCGTCGAAAGTCGGCAGGCCTTCGCGGGTCTCGCCGCGAATCACCGCATATGTATCGGCAACAAAGGCTTCGAAGCATTGCGCGTAGCCTTGGGCGTGACCCGCCGGCAAGGTCGCGAGACGCCTTTGCTCGGCACTGCCGCGCGATGGATCGCGCACGAGCAGGCGCGTCGAGTCGCGCTCGCCGAGCCATAATTTTTCGGGTTCTTCCTGGTCGAACACGAGGCTTGCGTCGGCGCCATCGATTTCGAACCACAAGCGGTTCTTGCGACCTGCCGACACCTGGCTTACGGTCAGCGTTGTCAGGACGCCTGTGCTCGTGCGGAACAACGCACCGGCTATGTCCTCGGTCGTCACCGCTGTTCTCGGCGCCGATGCATCTAGCGTCACCGCTGAAAAGGTCGTGACCGATCCCGTCGGCCGGTCCTTCATCGTGGTCTGGAGCGTCGCGACAACGGATTCAAAACGCTCGCCGCTGATCCATTCAACCAGGTCGCACCAATGCGAGCCAATGTCGGCGAATGCGCGCGACGGGCCACCCAGTGTGGCGTCGACGCGCCAGTTGGTATCGTCGCGGCCGAGCAACCAGTCCTGCAGATAACTCCCGTGCATCAGTTGCAGCGCGCCCACCGTGCCGTCCTGCACGAGCGCGCGCGCTTCTCGAACCATAGGGTGATATCGATAAACAAAGGGGATCGCCGCCACACGCTGCGCCGAGTGCGCAGCATCTGCCAATGCTTTTGCATCGGCGAGACTGGTGGCAAGCGGCTTTTCGCAGACCACGTGCTTGCCGGCAGCGAGCGCCGCCATGGCAATCGGGTAATGCGTGGAGTTGGGCGTACAGATATGAACGACGTCGACCGACGGATCAGCGATGGCTTCCTCGACACTCGAATAGGCGCGCTCGATTCCCAGTTGCGCCGCAGCCTCCTTTGCGCGCTCCGGGCTCGACGTTGCAATGCCCTTGATCTGAGCGCCGGCCAGACGGCTCGCCCTTGAATGAACGGCGCCCATCATGCCCGCGCCGACGATTGCCACACCCGGCGCACCCGCCAGTGTTGTCTCAGCCATTTTTTTAAACTCCATTTGGTTGACTGGGACAATACCGAGGCGCGTCTTGGCCGGACATTTTGTATTATTTAATTCGATTTCCGACATAAATACTTTGCCTATCGGCTTGAGAATCTCGCTTGTGGCCAATGCTCGGATTAAAGTAAGCTCGGTTCCCCGAGGCCTCAGCCGCTATGCACACTCAAAGCAATCAACCCGCTCCCTCTCGCCTCGCCACGTTCGACCGCGCTTTCCGGCTCGAAGAGTTCGAGGTTCATAGCAAGCTCGCGAGGCTGATTGCGTCGTCGCAGGGCGTGAGCCGCGCGGACCTTGCGCGCAATACCGGGTTCGCGCGCTCGACCGTCTCTCAGTTGATCCAGCCGCTGATCGAATGCGATCTCGTGAAAGAGCAGGCGCAAAGCGCATCGGCGAGAGGACGTCCCGGAACCATGCTCGTGCTCAATCCGCGCGCCGGCGTGATCCTCGTGGCGGACATGGGGGCGACGCACGGGCGTCTCGTGATCTCGGATCTTGCGCAACGGCGGCTCGCCGAGCGGGTCTTTGGCGTCGATGTTTCACTTGGACCGGAGCCGGTCCTCGAATCGATCATCGAGCAATTCCATCAATTGCTGCAGGAGCACAGGCTGCTCGATCAGTCCGTGCGCAGTGTCGTGGTCGGCTTGCCGAGTCCCGTGGATTTCAGCCGCGGCGTTTGCGTGAGGCCGCCGATCATGCCGGGTTGGGATGGCTTTCCGGTATCGGAATATTTGCAGGCGCGCCTCAAGACGCCGGTGCTGGTCGATAACGATGTGAACCTGATGGCCCTGGGCGAAGCACGCACGCGGCCTGCCAATCAATCGCCGCTGCTCTTCGCGAAGGTATCGACCGGAATCGGCTGCGGCATCATTACGTCCGAAGGCATGCTGCACCGCGGCGCCGATGGTTCCGCGGGTGACATCGGGCATATCAGGGTGCCGGGCCGCGACGATGTCGTTTGCCGTTGCGGCAATATCGGTTGCGTTGAAGCCGTTGCTTCGACCAATGCGGTGCTCGCCAACCTGCAGGCGCTGCCCGACTCCGACGCGCAAACCGTGGATGACCTCGTGCGTCTCGTTCGCTCGGGCGATCCGCAAGCGGTGCGCTTGATACGCGCGGCGGCAGAGGAAATCGGCGAGATCATCGCCATGCTCGTGCATATGTACAACCCTGCGGCCATCGTGCTTGGAGGGCGCATGGCGAGGATCAGCGACGATCTTCTCGCGGGGGTGCGTGCAGTGGTTTACCGGAGAGCGTTGCCGCTTGCCACGCGCAGCCTGCTGATCCAGAACACGGCGCTGAATCAATATGCCGGAGCGATTGGCGGCACTGTGCTCGGAATCGAAAGCGCGCTTTCGTCGAAGGGCATTGCTTCCATCCTGCATCCGCTGCACGGCTGAACGGCTGAAACGCTGAAAGGCGGCGCTCGGGTCTGACGCCCGCTCCCTTCACGGAAGTGAAAAAGACAGTAACAGCGACTGTCAATTTCCTCGCGGTTCTGCAAACATGGCGGCCCGTCTTCCAGGCAGTATCGTTCCAATGGCATCAAGCAAAGCACATCACGCCACCGGCTTCGCGGCGGGCGTCATGGCGGCGAGTATCGTCGCTCACAGCGGCACTGTCGGGCCGTTTCACGTGTGGGTCTTGCTGAGTTTCATGGCTGCGGTTGCGGGCGGCACTGCCCCCGACTGGCTGGAAGTGGCGTGGTGGTCACGCACGCGCCGCCTGTGGATCACGCACCGTACTGTGACCCATTGGGGTATCGGCTGGATTGCGCTGCTGGCGGTCTCGTACCATTGGCTCGGGCATGACCGGCTCGCCGCGCCGGCATTTGGATTCGCGTGCGGCGGCCTGATGCATCTGCTCGCCGACTGGCCCAATCCGCTCGGCGTTCCGTGGATCGCCTCGCGTCATTCGCTCAACTGGTGGAATAGCGGACACTGCGACCTGTTGGTAGTCGGCGCGTCGTGGACCGCAGCGTGGTTTATTGCAGGCCACGTCGGGCTGCACGACATTCACGGTCTCTCGCATCTGACGCACTGGCTCGCGCGCTAAAACAACTCCTGCTACGAAGCCTCTTTCTAAAACCGCCACATCGTCGTGTGGCTGATTCCGAGTTGCTTGGCCGCGGAACTGCACCGCTCGCACAACGACGGCAGCTAGACATGCAGGATCGGGCCGACGCGCACTCAGCTTCACACGCGCTTTGAGTTGAATCAGTTGAACAATGAATCGCAGACTCAGACCGTGCCCTGAGGTGCCATGAGCAGCAAGCCTTAAGACGCTTTGCCGCCCCCCCCTCCGGGGGTTCTTGCTCTACGCGTCCTGCAAAGGCCAATCATCATGTTCGGCCGCGGAACTGCACCAAAAGTGGCACTGGAAAGTATCGTCCCCGGGCTCGCGCGCAAAGAGAATATACAGCCCGAGCACACGCGCATCACATATTCGCCCCCCCGTAGCGGCCATTGTTTCAACTGGTGCGCGATGGATCGCGTGCTCAGCTTATTCCCACTCGATCAAGAAAGATTTTTTGGAAAGCCTTCGAGTTTTGGATCCTGTGTGGATTTTCAAAAAGGCAAATCAAAAGCCCGAGCTAACTGCGATTCGGCACGAAGCAGGTTGGCGCATTGCTTATAAGCGGCAAGCTACGCACCATTCTTGCTTTCCATGTGCGCAAAAATCTGCTTCCAGATCGACACCTCGTCGGTAACGAAAAATTCCGTCATTACCTTGTCTTTCGTGAGATTCGCGTGCG
>NZ_CAXTGZ010000079.1:0-16420 GCF_964243625.1 uncultured Caballeronia sp. | reverse complement strand
CTCCTGGCCGATAAAGAGCAGGAACACCATCAGCGCGCTGTTGAGCGTGACGGTAAAGATCCTGTGATCCCAGGCAAAGGCGAAAACCGGCGCTGCAAGCGAGAGCGGAAGGAGTGCGAGCAGTTTGCGGCCGGCCATGTCGGCCAGCGAAATCCACACTTCATACCAGTCGAATGGCGTGTCGCTATTGCGCTGTTTGCGGGTGAGCACACACGCCTCGATCAACGAGACGCCAACAACGAACAACAACACAAAGACCGCGATTTTTTCAGTGGTGAACATGATGGGCAGCTTATGGGTGTGAGGAAGACGCGTGGTCTGCGGGTAACGGCCGTTGTCGCTTCGGCTGAGGCTAATGTAATGGGCTGACCGGCAAAAAACCACGCGAAAACCATGTCGCCGGATGTCACGGAATTCGTACCGCAGCGGCGCACGCCAGGCGCGGGAACCTTGCCGCTCGGTGTAACACCGCGACATCTTTTCGAGCGCGATTATTTCGCGGACTCCTTTTATAGTTCGTCCCGTTGCCACGCCGCAGTGCGTGACTGAACCGAACCTTGAAGGATCCCTTATGAAACTCCGTTATCTCACCTCAGCTATCGCTTCGCTGCTCATCGCCGTCAGCACGCCCGCTTTCGCCGGATGGGCAAGTCACGGCACGGCCTACACGCCACACGGCGCCTACGACGGAGCGCGCTACGGCTCCTGCGCGGGCGGCACGTGCACGCACGCTGGCGGCGTCCAAAACCCCTACGGCGGCATAGCCACCAACACCGGCTCAGTGACCCGCACCGCACCCGGGCAGTTCTCGAACTCCGGCACGGCCATCGGCCCCAACGGCCGTCAGGTCCAGCACTCGGGCGACACGAACTGCGCCGGCGGCACGTGTGACCACACCGGTAGCCTGACCGGCTCTGACGGCCACAGCGCCACCACATCAGGCAGCGTGACGCGCAACGCGCCGGGTCAATACTCGTCCTCGGGAACGATCACCGCAGCGAACGGCAACACGACCAGTCACTCGGCATCGACAGACTGCGCGGGTTCCACCTGCGTGCGTTCCGGCACCGTGACGGGCAGCGATGGCGGAACCATTACTCATTCCGGCAGCGCGACGCGCGTAGCCGCAGGCGTGGTGGCGACGGGCACCGGCACGACGGTTGTACACAGCGGTACGGTGACCACGGGCGGCACCGTCACGGCAGTGGGCGGGACGGTTGCGGTGGGCACGGCACCGGTCGTTGTCGCGCCGCCGGTTGCCGTTGTGTCGGCGCCGGTACCAGTGGTCGTGACGCCGCCGGCCGCGTACGTAACTCCGCCCCCGCCGCCACCTGCTGTCTACGTCGCGCCTCTTGCGCCGAAGACCATTTACATTGCGCCGCCCGCGCCCAAGGTCGTCTACGTCGCGCCGCCCCCGCCACCGCGCCTCGTGTACGTCGCGCCGCAAGTACGAACGCTGTATCTCACGCCGCGTCCGGTGTATGTAGCACCCGTGCCGCGTGCCGCGGTGATGGTGCCCGGACACTGGGCCGGCCGTGTCTGGGTACCGGCGCACTGGGCGTAGCAGTAACGTCAGATCAATGAATCAACCCTGCCGGCCATGAGCGTCGGCTACATCACGGAGCAAATGATGAAAAAGATGATTGCGGTCCTTGTCTTGTGTATTGTTTCGGCAACGGCATCCGCTCAGGTCGCGCTGCCGCTCGGCGAACCCGCGCGCGGCGAGCGTGCAACGCAGCAATTGCAGGCTCGCTTTGCCAGCGCCAACACCACAAGCGACGGCAAGCTGACTCGGGACCAGGCGGCGGCCGGCATGCCAATGGTGGCGAAGCACTTCGACGAAATCGATACACAGCGGGTCGGCTACGTCACGCTGCCGCAGATCGAAGACCTGATGAAGCAAAAAGCAATGGCACGCTGAATGTAAGTGACCGTGGGAGACGCGTCATGGAACAAGTGAACAGGGTTATCGTGCTGGACGACGAAGCCGAGCTGCGCAACATGCTGCAACGGTTCCTGACAAGCCACGGCTTCTACGTGCGCGTCGTCGCCGACGGCAAGCAACTCGACCGCTACTTGCAGCGCGAACCGTATGACGTGCTGGTGCTGGACCTGATGATGGAACCGGAAGACGGGCTGACGGTGTGCAAGCGGTTGCGCGCCGAACGACAGACGCTTCCCATTCTCATGCTGACCGCGAAGGGCGATGCGGTCGACCGCGTCGTTGGCCTCGAAACCGGCGCCGACGACTACCTCGCCAAGCCCTTTCTCCCCGATGAACTCATCGCGCGAATCCGTGCGCTCCTGCGCCGCCAGAAAATGGCCGCCGGCGTGCCGACTGTGACCTCGCAGACGCTGCGCTTCGGCGAGTACCAGTTCGACGTCTCAAAGCAGACCTTGGTGCTTCGCGGCGAGCCCGTCGAGATTCACTCAGCGCAGATGTTGCTGCTGCATGCGCTGGGTTCATCGCCGAATCGGCCGGTCAGCCGGGAAAACCTGCTTGCGCGGGCGCGCGGCCGAGATCATGAAGCACTCGGTCGCAGCATTGACGTACAGATCCTCCGGCTTCGCCAGATCGTCGAAGAAGATCCGGCCAAACCGCGCTTCATCAAGACCGTATGGGGTGTCGGCTACATGCTCGTTGCGGGCATTGAGCCGTGAGCACGTCATCGCTTTCGTACCGGCTCGGCGGATGGTTGCCGCGTTCGCTGCTGGCCCGCAATATCACACTGCTGGTGGCGCTTGTCGCGCTGACCCAGGCGTGCTCGTTCGCGGTGCTGCTGAATTTCGTGCAGCGCCCGCGGATTGACCGCGCCGCGATCATCTTTTCGGACTATGTGAAGACGCTCGATGGCGTGTTGTCCGCCATGCCGCCCGACGAAGGCCGCGCCGCGGCCGCGCGCCTGGGCGGCCAGACTGACTTACCCGAACATCTCGAACGCGAAACGCAGCCGAGCCCGCTCCGCTTGTTCCGCACTTGGCAACGCGACGTCTTCGTGGGTGCGCTGCAGCGCGATCTGCCGCCCGACATGCAGGTCCGCTGGCAGACCAGCGACGGCGAGCGGCTCTGGATTCGTCTGCACGTCGCGGGCGACACCCGCTGGATCGCGCTGCCGATGACCGAGGATGCGCAAGCGAGCGGCATCGTGACGACACTCGCGCTCTGCGCAGGTCTCGCGTTGCTGGCCGCTCTGACGGGCTACCTGATCCAGTTGCACATCAACCGTCCCCTCAAGGATCTCGCGCGCGCCGCGCGCCACGTGAGCGCCGGTGAGGCGTCCGTCACTCTCCCAACTGACGGGCCAACTGAAATCGCCCAGGTCAGCAGCGCGTTCAACCAGATGACTCATGCGCTGAAGCAAGCTGAATCAACACGCGCGCTGATGCTGGCGGGCGTTTCACACGACATCCGCACGCCACTCACCAAGCTTCGTCTCGCGATGGCAATGGCGATTCCGCGGGGTGCCGACGATACATTCGTGGCGTCGGCAGAGAGCTATATCGACCACATTGACACGATTCTTCAGCAGTTCATGGACTACGCCGGCAGCGGTGAACGCGAGCTGCCGCAAGCCGGTGAACTCAACGCGCTGATAGGCCGGCTCGCCGCGGATTTTGCCGGGCTGGGGCACGAATTCGAATTGTCGCTCGGAGACGTTCCCGTGTTCGCATACCGGCCCGTGAGCCTGATGCGGCTCCTCATGAACCTGATGCAGAACGCAATCGTCTATGGGCGCACCGGTCTCGCCGTCCGAACATGGACGGAAGGCAACACCGCGTGCGTCGCCGTGTGCGATCGCGGCACGGGAATCGCCGCCTCGGAAATGGAAAACCTGAAGACGCCGTTCAGCAGGGGTACGAACGCCCGGACGCATTCGGGCGGCTCGGGTCTGGGGCTTGCCATCGTTGAGCGCATCGCGCGTCTGCACGGCGGTGCCTTGGTATTTCGCGTGCGTGAAGGCGGCGGTCTCGAGGCATGCGTAACGTTGCCAATGAACCGGCATTCTTCATAAGGACGCGGGTAGCTGCCGTTCGCACGTGTCAGATCACGGCGACATCGCGCGACATAATTCCTGAATGGTGCGCACGGCCGCTTCCTTCCATACTCACGTTCGCGTGCTAAGGCACACCTCTCTTCCGACATCTTGGCACGACGGTGCCATAACAAACCACCATGCAAATCTCACTCAAATTTTTCATTCGTAATGCCAAGCATCTGACGGCCGCCGCGCTCGTGACGGGGTCGCTAATTCTGGGTGGGTGCGCCTCGGCCGCCACCGAGACCATGAAGATCGACACCGCGCCGAACGTTCACGCAGACGTTATATACGTATGTTCTTTCGGCGCCACGTCCAGCCAGGTGAAAATGGATAGCGGGCTGGCACACGAAGGCAAAACGCTCATCAGCGGCGGATCGTTGGTTCAAGAACAAGATCAAACAGCAACCGATACACGTGAGCAGGTCGCGGATGAAATCGTGCGCAAGCTGCAATCAGCAGGATTGCGTGCAGTACGCGCAGACTGCGCTGCGCCGCCCAATCAGAACGCGCTGCTTGTCGAAGGCAAATTCCAAACCATCGACGAAGGCAAGCGACGCCGCCGCGTCCTGATCGGTCTTGGCGCAGGCAAAAGCGAAGTGAGTGCGTCGATCCAGATCCTTTACAAGTCCGCCGATGGCGCACTCATGCCACTTCGCAGCTTCGCCCTTGAAGCCGACAGCGGGCGCATGCCAGGTGTCGCAGAAACAGCGGGGGTTGGCGCGGTTGCCGGCAATGTTGCAACGGCTGCCGCGACGGGCGGGTCCTTGCATGGCGTGTCCGAGGCGAAACGCAACGGCGTCGCCGGTGACGCGAAAAAGCTGGGCGACTTGATCGCGAAGCAGATTGGAGCGGCAAGTTTAGCGAACGGATGGATGTCGGTCGAACGGACAAACTGATTTTGTGCTGTGCAAAAAAGACGCAAGCATCCTTCAGTTCGACGACAAAAAAAATAATTGAGCCCCCCCTTGAAATTTTTTGGCTATTTCCTATTTTGGATTCGAAAGCAGCCGCGGTTTTCGCGCTGCGTGTTTCGATTGGTTTGTCAGAGACTCGGCAGACGAACTGGAGCGCGTATGCCTGTTCGTCTCCTGCCACCTATAGGAGATTGCAGTCATGAGTGATGTTCTTTTCAATACCAGCTTGTTCGATGAGTTCGACCGTCTGCAACGCCAGATGTCGTCGGTGTTTGGTGGCCTGCCAACAAGCATCCGAGCATCGCGTTTCAGCGCCTTTCCCCAGATCAACCTCGGCAGCACCGACGATTCGGTCGAGATCGTTGCATTCGCCCCAGGCATCGATCCGGCAAAGATCGAAGTGACCGTAGACAAGGGGCTGCTCACCATCAGCGGTGAGCGTGCAGGCGTCGAATCTCCGTCCGAAGGCCGCACTTATGCGCAAGAGCGCTTCGCGGGAAGTTTTCGTCGGGCTATCGAGTTGCCGCGCGATGCAGATCCCGACAAAGTGAAGGCGCGCTATGTAAATGGCTGCCTTGCCATCAGCGTGGGCAAACGCGAAACGTCACGGCCGCGCACCATCGCGATCCAGTAATCAGCCTGTCACAACATTCGAGGAGGACAACATGAACACGCAAACTCAACTCGCGGAACGCAAGCTCAACGCTCTTGCGCGGACCAACGAAGAAAACGCACGAAAGGGACCCACGATCGCCCCGGCCGTCGATATCCATGAAGACGCTCATGGCATTACGCTGTGGGCCGATCTTCCCGGGGTGTCGCGTGATCGTTTGAACGTGCATGTGCAGGACGGGACACTTTTCATCGAAGGCGAGGCATTGATCGATACGCCGGGTGGGCTGCGCCTGCACCATGCAGAGATTCGTGAACCTCGGTTCGCGCGTGCCTTTTCGTTGAGCACCGATTTCGACACGTCGAAGATCGAAGCCAACTTGAACGATGGCGTGTTGAAGCTGAGCATCCCGCGCCGCGAGGAAGCGAAACCGCGCCGGGTAGAAGTGAGTGTTGGATAAGCACGAAGGGGCGCTCGCAGGCGATAGTAGCAACAGCGAGCGCCCAGTGAATCGGGAGGGGCTGGTGGCTTTATGAGCAGACGACCTTTGAACTTCACGGCATCACAAGCTTCGACTGGAGCACTTATCCAATCCTGCGGTTTTCATCAGTGCCGGGACGCATTGATGTCGACCTGATCGACCGTCCCGGCACACCGTTCCTCGGCGTGGGCGAAGCGTCACAAGGCCCGGCCGCCGCAGCGCTTGCCAACGCGGTTGCCGACGCTACCGGCAAGCGCGTGCGGGACCTGCCGCTCGCTGGCGACCCTCTGAGATCATGATTAGGGGACCGCTTCGGAAGCGGTGAAACTTAAGTGCGCCACAATACCTACACTTTCGTTCCCGCGACTTTCGAAGGCGACGATAGCCTTCAATGGCGGAATACGCATATCGAGTGAGGAGCCACCGAGTTCGGGGGATTGCAAGGCATTCGCTTTCGTGAAAGGCCGAGATCGGCAGCGTCTAAGACCTGGACTTCCCGGATGACAGCTCAGAAACCGAAGCGTGGGAAGCCCTCGCCTTGGGCGAGCAGCTTACCCAAGCTAAGCCCGGCTTTCTCCAGCCGGTGTTGTGGCATCAAACTCAGCTGATCATCGTGAAGCCGCAGCTGTGCTGTGCACAGCCGCCCTGCTGATCATCCATTGATCGCATCGAGGAATTGCTATCACGAAGTTTTGCCGGTACGGGCATGCCGGACAGCAGCAGATGCGGAGCCGATGAAAAGTTGGACAGTGCTGACGGCATCGACTCGCTTGTGCGGTGACCGGATCAACCGGCTGCCACCTTCGAGGACTACGCTGTGCAGGCCCGTGGCATCTATCTCGAGAAGGTTCAACAGTGCGCCGGGCGTATTCAACTTACCCCGTTCGCGGTAGACGATTTGATCTTCAGACATCGGACGTCTCTCCTTATTTCGCATGACAAGCCAGCATCGGAGGGCTGTCGGGGCCCGGCATGATCTAGATCATCTCAACGAAGAGCGCTAGCGGATAGCCTAGTCATGTTCGTTGACTCATTGCCCGGATTGCCTCGAACTCCGATCGATTCGTCCTTCTTTTCCAAGGGCTCATCATGAGCTGGAAAGTATCGCCGTATATGTCGATACAACCTGATAGTCCCGTGCCAGAACCTCCATTGAGATGAGCTTTGCCAGGCAATCCAGCGCGCATCTCGACGCAGTCTATGCCGCGTTCGATCGGTACCCGCGACCGTTCTAAGTGTTGGCAGATTTGGCTGAATATTACGCAATGCATCAGAAAGATGCGCTCGCAGCGAGCGCGCGTCGTGCGCGAGGATTTCGAGTCCGAGCTTGCACCCCGGACGTTGAGGACGAATGGACCCTATGTGCATTGGACGAATTCTTTCCCGGCTCACGACCAATGCGTTGGGTCGATTGCTCGTGACCAGCCAAGTCAAGTCCGACAACCCTGAAACTTTTTGGGCGAACATCTCGCCGAAAGCCTCCCTTCGGCCACGCTGCCGATTCTGCTGTCTCACTGACATACGTGGCGCGCCCGCGCCTGGAACCTATCATGTCCACCTCAACCGTCTTGCCGGCCGCCCCCGCAGCTAATCGACTCGCCATAGCCGGCGTGTTGCCCTGGCTCCTTTGCGCAATCTTTTACTTCTACCAGTACGCGGTCCGCTCCGCGCCCGGCGTAATGCAGAATGAACTGGCACAAGCCTGGGGCGGAAACCATATTGGATCGATCGTTTCGGCCTACTACATGGTGTACGCACTAATGGCGCTGGTCGCAGGCGTCCTGCTCGACCGGTACGGTGCGCGCCGGACGATTCCATATGGCATCGCGATCGTCGCGATCGGATGCCTCGTGTTTGCACAGGGTAGCCGCGCGGCAGGCATGGCCGGCTTCATCCTGCAGGGCGTGGGCGCCATCTTCGCGTTCATTGGCTCGTCTTACGTCGCTGCGCGCTACCTGCCGGCAGGCATGCTGGCAATGTTCATCGGACTTACGCAGTGTCTCGGCATGGCGGGTGCCGCGTTTGGCTCAAAGCCCGTGCACATGCTGATCGATCCCGCCGGCAGCTTGCAGATGCCCTGGCAGCACGTGTGGATCGCCTTTGCGGTGATCGGCGCGCTGCTCGCGGTGGGCACATGGTTCGCGATGCCCGATGAAGGAGCGGACAGTCATCACGGCACGCTTGGCATCGCCAACGTGCTGCGGCCATACCGAATCGTATTGTCGAACCCGCAGAGCTGGCTCGCCGGTGTGATCGGCGGCCTTTTGTTCGCGCCGACCACCATCGGCGCCCTCGTCTGGGTGACCTCATTCCTGCACGATGGCCAGCATATGGACATGGCGCAAGCCGCTGCCGACGCATCCATGGTGCCGATCGGCTGGGTAATCGGGTGTCCTCTGCTCGGTTATCTCTCGGACCGCTCGGGACGCAGGAAGCCAGTGCTGATTGGCGGCGCACTGGCGGTACTCGCGCTCGGACTCGTCGCGGTCTTCATTCCAGCAGGCACTTTCCCGCGATATTCAGTGGCGCTGTTATTCGGCATTGCATCCGGTGCCGCAATGATTCCGTTTTCGACCATGAAGGAGGTCAATCCGCACGAGGTGAAAGGTACCGCGGCGGGCGTGATGAACTTCCTCGTGTTCCTGACAACGGGCCTGCTCGCGCCGTTCATTTCGCGCCTGATGGTGGCACAGCCAGGCAGAACCATGAACCTGCAGGCGTTCCAGCATGCTTTCATTCCACTCGTGTTCGGTGTGGTAATCGCGGTCGTCCTATCGTTTTTCCTGCGTGAAACGGGTACGGCCGTGCGCACCGCTGTTCCAGCTAACTAACCGGTAGACCACGTCATGCGAGTTGCAATCTTCAGTACCAAACCTTACGACCGTGCAGCACTCGACGCAGCCAATGCACACGGCCTGCATTCGCCGACCTACTTCGAGCCGCGACTCGACGTCACCACCGCAAGTCTGGCGAAGGGGTTCGCGGCGGTCTGCGTATTCGTCAACGACCGAGTCGATGCCGCAGCAATCCGGATCTTGGCCGATGGGGGCACCCGCGTGATTGCGTTGCGCTGCGCGGGCTTCAACAACGTCGACCTGACGGCGGCTGAAGAGCGGGGTATCGAGGTAGTGCGCGTGCCCGCTTATTCGCCTTACGCAGTGGCTGAGTTCACGATAGGCCTGCTCCTTTCTCTTAACCGGAAGATCCACCATGCTTATGCGCGTGTTCGCGAGGACAACTTCTCGCTCGACGGTTTGCTCGGACACGACCTGCACGGCAAGACGGTCGGTGTGGTGGGTACCGGGCGTATCGGCATGCTCGTCGCGCGTGCGCTCAAACTTGGATTTGGGTGCGACGTGCTTGCCTGCGATGTCGTGGAGGACGCTGCGCTCGTGGACATGGGCGTGCGCTATGTCACGATGCGCGCGCTAGTCGAAGCGTCCGATGTCATCTCCCTGCACTGCCCCCTGACACGCGACACGCTGCATCTCATCGACACAGCGGCGCTCGCTGCAAGCAAGCCGGGTACGCTGCTGATCAATACGAGCCGCGGCGCGCTCGTCGATACGCCGGCGTTGATCACGGCGCTCAAGTCAGGACAGCTCGGCGGCGTCGCGCTCGACGTCTACGAGCAGGAAGAAGCGCTGTTTTTCGAAGACCTGTCGCTGGACGTTGTGCAAGACGACGTTTTCCAGCGCCTTCTTACGTTCCCGAACGTCCTCGTAACCGGACATCAGGCGTTCTTCACAGCCGAGGCCATGGCCTCAATCGCTCAGACGACACTCAACAGTCTGTCCGAGGCGGATACGGGGCGCGCACTGAGTTGCCGTATTGCAGCGCCAGCCCAGATCACGACCGAATGAGAGGCACGCGCTTTCTGACTGTGGAACTTCGACTTTGGAGACGAATGCTTTAAGGAAGCAGGTAGCGCAACGACTGAGAAAAATCTGCTGGCATTGTGGCCGCGTCGCGACGCATGCGACTTTGATTAAGCTCTGACCCAGTCGTCAGGTACGTTGAGCTGACGTATGACCCGCGCCGGTGAGCCTGCGGCTAAACTCTTGGGGGGGATTTCTCCTACAACTGTCGACCCTGCAGCGATTACAGAATGGCTGCCAATTTTAGCTCCCGCCAAAATCGTCGATCGCGCGCCAATCCAGACGTTGTCGCCGATTTCTATAGGCGCTTGCTTCGTAGGGCGCTCCGGCGTTACTTGGTGATAGTCGGTGTCGAAAATAAAAGTCATGTCTCCAATCTTGCAATTGCTACCTATTCTCACTGAAGTTGTCGCGCAAAGATTCGCACCATCGTTAAAAAACGCGTTCTGCCCGATCTCTAAACTCGCGCCCTCTGAAACCCAGATGAACGGGCGCGTCCGGTAAGAGCGAAAGGAGCAGTTTTTAGCCAAGTGGATGTACCCCTTGTTGCTGATTCTCGGCCACTTGCCCGAAAAGGCCGGTGGACCATCGAAGCGTACGTTTTTTGCCGTAAGAGCTACTCGGATGAAGACGCTCTTCACGCTGGACAAACTTCTAAGAATCGCTCTCTTCATGCATTAGTCCAAATAAGTAGGTCGCTGGCTGGTTAGCTTGAATCGTCGACTATCGGGCAAGGCAGTGATACGGGTTTTCGGGTTAGCCAATCAACGAACAATACATATGATGAATAACCCGCCGTAAACACTCATCAGTGTGACAGCAAAACTTTTGCGAGCGTCACAAAAGAATTACCGCATCGGCAACTTTGCCCAATCGGGTTCAATCAAACGGGTTTGTTGCGGGACGCGAACAAGTAAAGACGAAGACGCCTGACAAGACATCGCAGAAATCGAACGATTTCCAGGACGGAGATAGTTTTGCCATCGATGCAACCACCCATGTCGGCATCATCGACGCTAAGCCAATACAATGAGCGTTACCGTACGGGTGCGTCTAACCACATTACGTACAGCTAATAAGCAAACGGGGATAGCAAACGCTACCCCCGCTTTTCCAGCTCTCTATCACATCAAGGGTTAGATTCAGACGTCCGCATGTGACGCCGTGAATCCCGTGAACGCTGCGTACGGGGCGCTTAAGGGAGCGCCGTTGATCATGATGCCGTACGTGCTGTTTCCACTATCGAGCACGTAGTACATCACAGACTGAATGTTGTGGCTTTTTCTGTTTGCGTAGAAATTGGACAACTGAGTCGTGACGTAGTTTGCCCTGTACGCTTGCGTCTGCTCAGGGCCCGTGTTCCATTCCGTGATCATGAACGGAACTCCATAGCGAGCCTTGCAGTACGTTGGCAAATCAAAGCCTGGTCCGGCGCCGTCGATGCCAATATTAAAGATGTCGCCATACACTTCGTAGTTGTGCCATGTCGTGATGTCCCAGCGAACCTTAGGATGCCCCTGCGATCCATCTGGTTGTATGCCGTCCCATAAGGCATCTGACGCGCCCACATCTGCCACGCAGAAATTGATGCCGCACTTGGCGCCAGGCTGGACCGACTTCACGCCATCGATCATTCCGCGCATCACGCCGCGCATGGCTGGCCAGTTTGCATTATTGAAGTCTGCAACCTTGCAGCCCGCCTGAGTCGAGTCTACGACGGTCGAACTCTGACGAGTCAGCTCATTGCCGCATTCGTACATCGTGACCCCGTACTGCTTAAGTGCGTTTGCGACCGCCGATCCAACCGAATATGCTTGATTGTAGGCAACGCCCTCGCTGCTCAGCAAGTTGCCATTGTTGTCGTTCATGCCCTGGTTGATCAACACCAAGAGGGTCATGCCGGCAGACTGGAAAGCAGCGGCCAGCTTGGCCACTGCAGCAATCTGCGACGGATCGGAGCTGCAGCCCACGCGGTAGCTGGTGCAACCCATGCTTTTGAGAATTGAAACGATCTGGGCCGGGGTATAGGTGTAGTCCCAATGTCCGTTGACGCCGAAGAAACTGCCTGCGGCAACGGAACCAGAGATACGCGGATCGGTGGAAGCAAGCCATCCCCCCGCGTTGGCCCATACATAGAACTGACCACTTGTGTTTTTGTGCCACATCATGCCGCCGTACCAGAGCAACAAGGCGACGTTGTAGTTGACACCGACAACGGCACCGTCTCTATAGATAACACCGGCATTCACTGTCCATTTACGACCCTGCTTGTCGATGAGGACAGTACCCGACGGAATCGTGGCGCCGTCGGGAGAGATTCCTGCGGTGCGTGGATCGAGGCATGCCGTCCACCCAGAACCATTCCACGAGTAGAACTGGCCCCCGGTATTCTGATGGTACACGGTGCCGGCGTACCACAGCGCCAAGGCGACGTTGTAGTTCACGCCTGCGACTGCGCCGTTCCTGTACACCACGCCCCCGGAAAGCGTCCAGACATTGCCTGAGTTATCGACGATCTTTGCAGACGAAGGCAGACTCGTTCCATCGGCCGACGCAGTCGTAGCGGCGTTGACAACTGCATTTCCAACTGCGGCATTGTTGGTTGCGCTATTTGCGACTGCACCGGCGGCATTGCCGATTCCATCACTGGAGCCACCGCCGCAGGCGGTCAGAAGATAGCTACCGCCGAACGCAGTAAGGCAACCGAGAAATTGACGTCGTTTGATCATGGCGAGTTCGTCCACTGTCGAGAAAAGCCCGACAGAAAATAAGCAAATGATTTTTAGTCTTCGACACACGAAATGCTGTTGGGAGCGTGGGCACCCGAACCGCTTTTTCTTTACTTCGTATATCTAACTAACCCAATGAATTATTGACCCATTCCGTGCTCAGTACCGGATGGCGCTTTAAACGATTGGGACGGCGTGCGACCTGGGAACACGAACGCGAAGGCACACCTTCCCGATGCGGTCACAGAAGCGACCACATGCCTTCGTCGTGTATTCGGAACGCTTGCGTGCGAACCCCGACCCCGGTATCGCGACTTGTCGAGACAGTCGCCTTATCGTCTATTACGCAAACGTTTAACCGAGAATGCCGCTTACTTCAGCGATTCGGCAAAGTCTACCTTTTCGTCTGACCACGGGTGTAAATGTACCCGGAATGTGCGGTAGACCACAAACGAATAAGTAATATTCTGTTAAATAGTGAAATTTTCCCTAGGCGCTGTTGCGATGCAAAAAGAACTGCTCAAAGGTGCCTGACATTAATCGAAAGATTTCGGTCAATATTATATTTAATCCAGAAATTAATTAAAAATTCGGTCGTAGATTCTACCCTGACAAATAATATGAGTCAGAAATGCGTGTAAAGTCCGTGTCGTTAATTTATACTACGAATATATATTACCTATTTTGGCCGTTGATCTGATCGCGCAACGATCCGTAGCGTGGCCGTGAGCTTTAGGGGGCACACCCAAATTCACTATAGATGCAGCAGAACTGTTGCCGAATTCCCCGCTTGCTCGGGAACCAAAGAAGACTCAAAGGCGTCAGCCTTGCATGGCCACCATGCAGGTCAACTGGAAAGAAATCCTTGTCGCCAAGCATTTGCGTGGCCCGACTCGCTCGTGATCAGATCCGGCTTCAGGTCCACATGTCGCCTGCATTGAACATCTGTGCGACGGTCCAGTCGGCACCTTGTTATTAACGGATCGCATGTCGAGGCTTGGTTCAGAATGCCCGGCGCATCGGCGAGTCTCGTGCGTTTGAAGACGTTGAGTAATTGGCAAAATTTGAAGAGCTCATTTCAGGGCGAATGGGCAACCGAGACCGCGCCCGCTCCGCGAGCGATATTTTCCTGGCCCGCCAGGGGCGCAATGGCAGGGTGAGAAAGCATGTGTGATTTACAACCCAGACAATTAAAAAGCCGAGAAAAATTAGCTGGAAGCCACGCGCGGTCGCGTCGTCGAAACTGACTTTTCATTCCTATATCATTCGTGTGACGTGTTGATCGTTACTTATTTCAGAAGAAGCGACGTGCCAGCAACCGAGCGGCCCAATCCAATTTGAACACTAAGGCTTTAACAGATAGTCAGTTGCACGCCCTTCGCAAACAATGCGAAATCGCGAGTGAAATCTGGCATATCGTCTGATCGACGCTTTCGGCCAATAGCACACGAGTTTTAGCCGTTTCACTAATTCACCTTGCAATAAGTGTAAGCTTCAGCTGAAGTCACCATTTAATATCAATTGTGTGATTAATGAGCGGCTACTGGAGCTTCCCGCTGTCCTTATTTGGGTAAGCGCGGTAATGCAATATCCGATATGTAAGTGAACACCTTTTCCATAATCCTCAGTTGAATTAGCTGGATGAGTTGGGGCGCGGATACGGTAACGTCGGATATGAGTGCGTGCTACTGGGGCTGCGACCGATAGTTCCGAAGGCAGCAAAAACTCGGAACAGGTCGCCCCGTCTGCGTTTGATTCCCATCCAAGTTGCTCCCGATGACGTTCGCACGTTTTGCCTTCTAACTAAAGCTCAAGGACTACACATGCCTGTTTTTTCGATTATTGTCCCGGCCTACAATGTGCAGGATTTTATTGAGGAAGCGCTGGAAAGCATTGCAAGACAGTCGTTTGCTGACTTCGAGGCTATCATTGTGGACGATGGATCAACCGACGGCACTGGGGATATTGCGAAGAAGTTTTGTTCGACAGATACACGGTTCAAATATCTTCATCAGCGAAACGGAGGTCTTTCGGCTGCACGGAACTCAGGCACAGATGTCGCGATTGGCACGTATATTTATTATTTTGATAGTGACGATGTCATCGATGCCGAGGCGCTAGCTTCATGCTACCGAGAGTTCCAAAATAATGAGATCGACGTTGTAATGTTTGAGGCCGAAGTTTTTCCGGTTGACTCGCCTGTTTATAAGATCGAAGAAAACTATTATAAACGGCCGGTAGGAAAGTCGCCTTTATGGTCTGACGATTTTATCGTTGAGTCACTTCGACAAGGACACTACTGCGTGCAGGCGTGCTGCTTCGTTGCGCGCAAATCAGCGATAGGAGAACTCCGGTTTATCGAAGGCATGTTGTTCGAGGACAACCACTTTTTTGTTTCGCTCTTACTGGAGAAAAAGCGCAAGGTGGCAATACTTCATGAAAAACTCTACAAACGACGGTTGAGGTCGGGCTCAATCATGTTTTCATCGAAGACGAAACACCATTACGACAGCATGAATCGCATGGTCCGGGAATTATCGAAGCTATCGTTCTTCGCTCTCAAGCCGCCTGAGAGATCAGCAATCAAAGAAGAGATCGTCGGCAACGCGCTCGGAGATCTGCACTTCGTTAGTTCCCTCGTTGGCGCCAGCATCAACCTCCGAAGAAGGAACATCACCGCCATGTGGCACGTCGCGCGGCATGTTTCGCCGCGCCTGTTTGCGCCAAAACGTCTCCTGCTCGCGTTGGTTCCCGAACTGTACAGTCTCAAAGCGGAGGCAAGGTTGCACCGTTAAGATTGGGTTGGGTGGGTGAGCGACCGGGCATGGCAAAGACCTCCGGACGCGCAGGCGGGCAAGTGAACTGAAGACGCTTAGCTTCAGCTTATTGTTGTTGTCCGAAGCGGATCGACAAAGTATTCGTGACTACCGGTCTCGCTTCGAGAACACGCCCAACAAAACTGCAACGATGCAGCGAAGGTAAATTATTTCCTCGTAGATATGAACGTGTTCCTAAAGCGGATGGTTTGACCATCACGGCCGCTAGGTCCGTCATGCTGGAATGTCACGTGCGCCGAGCGGGTGAACAAGCGGAGAGAAGATCGGCATGCGCAAAATCGGTCAATGCACCTGAACTATAAGCCAACGAAGAATATGCTGAAAAACCTTATTGTTCTGGCGTGCGTAATGCTGTCGAACGTCGCATGTGCAGATGCAGTGAATCGAGAAACAAGGCATTCGGCCAACGCTCCCGGAGCCCGCACTGTACATCTCGGACAGTCCCACGCACATGTTCGACGCGATCAGGCTGACGCTGACACCTTCGATCAGTCTAAAGCGGGTTTCACTAATGGAGTTGTGCTGCCGGAAACATATGGAGCAGTCGGTGACGGTAATACCTACTTCGACGGCAGCATGCAAGTTGGCGGGACAGCGACAGTTGCAACTTCGCATGCGGCAAATGACGCGAACCCGACGGCGCCACCGGTTTCGACCGGTGCATCGAACGACATGGTTGTGCACGTGATTGCGAATGCGCAGGCTTACTCAGTTACGCCATCGCTTGGGATGGTCCGAGCCAACCAGTCTTCAGAAAATGGCAGCCTTGGCATCATGGCGCTGGATGAAACTGTTGCGAGGCCTGCTCTTACAACTGCAGTCTCGGGAATCACACCGTTTGCATCTGGATGGCAAACAGTTTCCATTGCGCTCGCATCAATCGGAACGCCTTCCTTCATTGCCAGCACGACATACTACTCTGCGAGTA
>NZ_CAXTGZ010000078.1:0-16438 GCF_964243625.1 uncultured Caballeronia sp. | reverse complement strand
CGGTTGACAAGACAGAGGCCGCTGTACGGCGGGAGTTCACGCTTTTTGAAGAACGAGCCGAAGCGATGAAGCGGCACGACACCATCGTCGACACATATGTGATGAATTTCAAGGAGTCGGTGCGCGGCTTGACAGTAGGCGCGCCCGTCGATTTCCGTGGCATCGTGGTCGGCGAAGTCTCAGCGATCTATACCCACTTCGACAAGGCGAAAAAAGAGTTCAGCATACCGGTCGAGGTACGCATCTTCCCGGGCCGCTTCACCTCACGTTACGAAAAAGGCGCCGACAATGGGCGTGTCACGACAGATCGCAAGACCTTCGCCGATTATCTCGTCGGTCACGGATTGCGCGGGCAATTGAAGACCGGCAGCCTGTTGACAGGGCAACTCTATGTTGCAGTCGACTTCTTCCCTGCGGCGCCGAAAGGGATTATCGACTGGAGCAAGAACCCGCCTGAATTACCGACCGTGCCAGGAAATTTGCAGGGGTTGCAGGACTCGATCACCGGCCTGGTCGCCAAGCTCAACAAGATACCGTTCGAAGGCATTGGCCAGGACCTGCGCAAGACGCTGGGCGATGCGTCGGCGCTGCTGACGACCCTCAATACACAAGTTGCGCCTGAAGCGCGTGCCACGCTCGCCGCTGCCCACGACGCACTTGTGTCCGCCAACAAGACACTGCAACCCGACTCCGCGCTGGCGCAGAGCACGGTCGACACGATGCGGGAGCTGTCGCGCACCGCGGCGTCCTTCCGCGCGCTCGCTGACTATCTCGAACGGCATCCCGAAGCGCTGATTCGCGGCAAGACGGAGGATCAAAAATGAATAACGCGTATCGATTCATGCTGGCGACACTGTTGTTCATCAGCGGGTGCGCCGGTTCGCCGAAAGCCACCTTCTATACGCTGACGCCGCAAGTGCAGCAGGCGCAGCCGGACGCGCGTTCGCCCATTGCCATCACCATCGGCAGCGTCAGCGTGCCGGAACTCGTCGATCGTCCGCAACTGGTGACGAGAGTCGACGCAACAACGGTCTCCATTGACGAGTTTGCGCGTTGGGCGGATCCACTCAAGGGCCAGGTGCGCCGTGTGCTGACCGCAGACCTGGCGTTGCAATTCCCAGGCGCACTCGTATCCGGCAGCCCGCAAAATGCCGATTCGGCGACGACCTTCCTCGTGTCGCTGGATGTTCAGAGCTTCGAATCGGCACCGGGCGACGCAGCGTCGATGGGTGTGCTGTGGTCCGTGAGGGCGCCGAAGGGGAAGTCGGTGAGCGGTTACAGGCTGGTGCATGAGCCGACCAATGGCGAGGGCGACGATGCGCTCGTTGCAGCGCATAGCAGGGCGCTTGCGGCTATCAGTGGTGATATCGCCGCGGCGATCCGTTCGAATGTGCAACCTTGAAATGGCGGCCATAGCTATGCAGCAGATGCTGGTCGACGTGGTGATCTTTCTTGCTGCGGCCCTGATGGCTGTTCCGCTGTCAGGCAGACTTGGTTTTGGCGCCGTGCTCGGTTACCTGCTCGCTGGCGCGGCGATCGGCCCCTGGGTGCTGAACTCGTCACTAACGTCGACGCCATCCTGCACTTCGCCGGACTCGGCATTGTGTTGATGATGTTCGTGATCGGCCTGGAAATGCGGACTGACGAGCTGTGGGCCATCCGTCGCACCATCTTCGGCTATGGCGGCGTGCCGAACAGGCGTGATTTCGTTGTCTGTAAAGCGCACATGTCCAATATTGCTATAAGACCAAAGTCTAATAGCAACTCGCCGTGACTAAAACTAAGCTTGAATCACGGAAAGTGCTCATGGTCCATCAACCTCCGCATGATCAACTTCATTTCCAAGGGCCGATATGCATACACACCTTGCTCGCCGTCTCGCGCTTGGCAGTGCCTTGTTTCTCGCGTTCGCAGCTTCTGCGACGCTAACCGTGCGGGCATCGGCACAGGAGGTCCAGGTCGTCACTGGCAACGGTCCCGACAGCGCCGGTGTCGCGGCGCTCATTCAAACGAAGGCTACTGTCATTGGCATCGACGCCGCGACCCTGACCGCCACGCTGCGAGGCCAGGGCGGCCGGACCTTCGAAGTCCAGGTCAGCCCGGAAGTAGGCGACATCAACAAATTGCAGATAGGTGACACGGTGGATATCGCTTATCACGAATCTTTCCTGATTCACGCAGACAAGGTAAAGTCGAATGGTATCCGCGAGCGCATCGACTCGACGGAGATCCTTCCAGCCTCCGGCGGCGTCGCCGCATCCGCACAATCGGTGCAGGTTCTGGCAACGATCGAGAAGGTGGACGTGAAGAACCGGCTCATCACGCTCAGGGGGCCACTGAGGACTGGCACGGTTAAAGCGGGACCTGATGTCTCACTTGCCGACCTTAAGGTTGGCGACAGCGTTCGCGCGGTGTATGTCACTGCTACCGCAGTGAAAGTCACGCGGGGCGACACTGCTTTGAAATAGAAGCGGGGACGGCGATGGTGTCGCAGGCCGGGACATCCTTGCTCGCCTGGCGTCAGGCCATAGATCGGACACGCGGCGGCCCCGGGCTTGTTTATCGTTCAAGACTATATTCGCGCGGGAATGCCCCAATGTTCCTTATTTGCATTGAGGAACTCCGCAACTGTACGAAACTCTCGGGCTGCGGTGGAAGCAGGTGCGCGACGAAAAATGTCCCGCAGGTCGCCCCTTGCCAACCTTCAAAGATCACGCATGGGTATCGAGTGAGGGTTGCTCGTCGCATGACCCCTGCCTCTGGCTGCAGACCGCGGCTTGTCGTCTTCTTTCTTGTACTGGAGCAGTACGCACAGGACACGGTCCAGTGCGTTGCCAGGATGCTTCAGCATCAGCATCGACTGCGCGATGCCGAGCGTGTCCAGGCGGACATGCCGATCCTGGCCATATTCGACCGTGTAGCTGAGTAACAGCCGCACTTGCCGCGCGAGACCGTTGGGAAATTCCGGGGCAACATCATCCACTCGCTGGCGAAGAGCGGCATGCCGCTCGAAGAGGCCGTTGAGGGTAGTCAGAGCGCTTATGGTCATGGTCCTATCCAGTTATGAAATCTTGCGATTCGGGGCGTGGGTTCTCGTCGCTCACTGCATTGATTGCTTCGATCGCATCACACTTCAGCGCTCACTTCCTTTGTGCAAAGGCCGCGCTTGCGCACGCTCGCCGTGCGCACTGACATCTGTCTGAATTCGATGACAGTAAGCAGCAGACCGACGAGCAGCAGCGAAAAGATGGCTACGGCCGGGTAGAGCAGGGGGAACGTCATGTCTTTCTACCCAACAGGAAACACAGTTTGAAATAGATCCCGAAGCTCAGGATCGAAGGCACCCAGATTGCAGTGAAGATCGCCTGCTCCCGGTCCTTTAGAACGAACCAGAGATAGCCGGAAATGAGGAAGGACAAGAGAACAGCGGAGATGATGAAAAAGTCGGATTTTCTGAACATGCGTATTCCAGAGGTGAGTTTTAAATATTCTCTTTGAGGCCATATCCGATGGCGCTAAGCAAACACCCGGCAATGGCAACGGAACCCACGATCCGAACGCCAGCAGACAGGCCAAATGCAAAACGCTCTACATTCACTACGCCAAGAAAACCAAGCGCGAGCACGCCTATCCCGGTGCAAGCGAGAACGCACCCAAATCCAATCAGGAATTGAATAAGCTTTTTCAACATAGGCGGTCCTGGTTCTCACTCGTTATTGACGGTATGTCGTGTTCTTTGATAGTGAGTGCGCTCGTGAGATGACTCCCTCATTCATCAACCAGGCACGAGCCAATCGTCTGAACTACTTTTTGTTCGCAATACAGCGAAGAGTTTGACGTGAACCACATGAGATGTTGCTGAGAGTGAAGTGCAATCGGCAGTCCTGATCGTTGCTTATCGACTGATTCGCCGCGAGGCTGACGAGCGCATTGTGCGTGCACCTGTCACTGCAGACCCGATCACGACACTAAAGCACTCAAGACAGGATCGACGAGGTGGAGTAGGGTTGGTGTTCTACCACGTCCAAAGGAGCATCCATGAAAGATATCACGCGCCATTCAGCGGGCTATAAACTGGCACGTCAACTTTGGATGACCCGCTTCGAAATGGCGCTGATCGTCTACAAACCGGAGGCAGCGGTGGGTATCGATTGGAACACGGCAGGGTTGCTATACGAGGCTGACTTTCCCGAACAGTCGGCTGCGCCCAGATACTGCGAACTGCTTGAGGCTGCTTGAGCGCCGTAACGTGCCATTTGGCTGACACAGACTTGGCCCGGTGAGGATGGGGTACAGTGTCCGAATCGTAGCTTTGAATGACTTCAGTCTGAGGGCAAAATGCTGATTGCGCTTGGCGGACTGCCTGGAACGGGAAAAACGAGCATTGCGCGAAAGCTCTCACGTGAGCTGTGCGCGGTGCACTTGCGCATCGATTCAATCGAACAGGCGTTGAGCGACGTCTTATCGCGCTGCCGCCTGAATCAGCAACTTGAACGGCAGCGCCAGCAACATTGCCCCCGCCACACCTACGCCCCAAAGCGCGATAAACCAAAGCGTCTTTTTAAGCGCAGAACGCTTCCGCGGCTCAACGCGTGTTTCAGTGATAGTGATGTTCGCCATGGCGCACCTTGCCTCTGAAGACCCAGTAACCGAGCGTCGTATAAGCGATGATCACCGGCAAGATCACCGCCGCCCCTATCAACGTGAACTTCTGGCTCGAATGCGGTGCAGCCAGTTCCCAAAGCGACACGCCAGGGAAAATGGCGTGAGGCGAAATGCTCAGGACCAGACCGCTATAACCCAGCAGCACGAACGCGAGCGCCATCATGAACGGCCGCGTTTCGTGACGTGAGAGGATGGACCGGCGCATCAGCCAGGCACAGGCGACCACTAGCACCGGCACTGGCAGGAACCGATAAAACCAGGGGGTATCGAACCAGCGCGACGCGATGCCCGCGTCCTGCAGCGGCGTCCAGATACTGACGACCGCAATGGTCCCGAGCTGCAACAGCGTGAGCGGCCAAACGATCCGGTAAAAGCGCCGTTGCAGGTCGCCTTCGGTCTTGGCAATCAGCCAGCAGCAGCCGAGCAGCGCATAAGTGACCACGAGCGCGAGCCCGGTGAACATGCTGAACGGCGTGAACCACGTGAAGGCATCGCCGGAATAACGGCCGTCGGCGACCGGTATGCCATTGAGAAACGCGCCGAGCGCCACGCCCTGGAAGAACGTCGCCCCCGCTGATCCGCCAATAAACGCAAGATCCCACATGGGCTTCGTGCGCGTTGCCTTCGAGCGGATCTCGAACGTGACGCCGCGAAAGATCAGGCAGACCAGCATGAAGATCAGCGGCAGGTAAAGCCCGGAAAGCACAGTGGAATAGATCATCGGGAACGCGGCGAACAGGCCCGCGCCTCCGAGCACCAGCCACGTCTCGTTACCGTCCCAGACGGGCGCGACGGTGTTCATCATCACGTCGCGGTCATGTTCGTCCGGGAAGAACGGAAACAGGATGCCAATGCCCAGGTCGAACCCGTCCAGCACCACGTACATCAGCACGCCCAGCGCGATGATCGCGGCCCATGTCAGCGATAAATCCATCTCACGCTCCTTCTATCGAATGTGTCGCGACCGAGAGCGGCCGGCGCGCGGTGTGGTTGTCATCGTCCATGCTGGGCGCGTGCGTGATCGTGCCTGGCAACGCCGGCCCGGTCTTGAGCAGCTTGAGCAGGTAATAGATGCCCGTGCCGAACACGAGCGTATAAACGATGACGAAGATCAGCAGCGTCACGCCGACTTGCTGCGCGGTCACGGGCGACACGGCCTCCGACGTGCGCATCACGCCATAGACCACCCACGGTTGCCGCCCGGCCTCTGTCGTCACCCAACCGGCAAGCAGCGAGATGAAACCCGTCGGCCCCATGACAAGCACGAAACGCTGAAACAGCTTCGACTCGAACAGCTTGTCTTTCCGTCTGAGCACCCATCCCGCAGTGCTCATCAGGATCATCAGGACGCCCAATCCGGCCATGATCCGGAAGCTCCAGAACACGACTGTCGAGTTGGGCCGGTCTTCCTTCGGGAAGGACTTGAGCCCGCGGATCTCGCCGTCCCAGCTATGCGTGAGAATCAGGCTGCCCAGATGGGGAACGGATAGCGCGTACTTCGTGGTCTCGGCTTCCATATCCGGAATGCCGAACAGATTCAGCGCCGTGCCGCCTTTCTCGGTTTCCCACAGGCCTTCGATTGCGGCGATCTTCGCAGGCTGATATTTACGTGTGTTCAGTCCGTGCTGGTCGCCGACCATCGCCTGGAGGGGCGTAAGTACGAGCAAAAGCCAGAGCGCCATCGAAAACATCTTCTTGATCGCCGGGTCGCGGCGGCCCTTCAGCAGGTGATATGCGCCCGATGCCGCGACCACCAGCCCCGCGACGATGAACGCCGCGATGGCCATGTGTGCAAGCCGATAAGGAAACGATGGGTTGAAGATGATCTGGAACCAGCTCACCGGTACGACGTGGTCGCCTTCGATCCGGAATCCTTGCGGCGTCTGCATCCAGCTATTCGATGCCAGGATCCAGAACGTCGAGATCAACGTGCCGATCGCAACCATCAGCGTGGCGCCGAAGTGCGCTTTCGGGCCGACCTTGTTCCAGCCGAACAGCATGATGCCAAGGAAACCGGCCTCGAGGAAAAACGCGGTCATCACTTCGTAGGCGAGGAGTGGGCCCGTGATCGGACCGGCGAAGCTCGAAAAACCGCCCCAGTTGGTGCCGAACTCGTAGCTCATCACCACGCCGGAGACGACGCCCATTCCGAAAGCAATGGCGAACACTTTCGACCAGAACAGGCACAGCTCCTTGTAGACCGGTTTCCCGGTTTTGAGCCACGCGCCTTCGAGCACGGCGATAAAGCTCGCCAGCCCGATACTCAACGCCGGAAAAACGATGTGGAACGAAACGGTGAAGGCGAACTGGATACGCGCCAGGTCGAGCGCTTGTTGAGTGGCATGCATGACAGGTTGTGCAGCCATCGCGGGCGCACTCTGATGGAGTCGCGGGCGGGCGCTGGTTGGTTGGACTGGTTACTTCAGAGGCGACTGTAAGCCATTTTTTGAGACGTTTGCTGCGACGCGGCAGGCGCGTTCTCATGTGCGCAAATGTCGCGCTATCGGGCATAATTTCTCGATAATTTGCGCTTTATCAAGTACTTGCTGCCCTTAAGGGAGTAGGTGCTCTCAACGTTTCAGGTGGAATTTACGCGACAATCAACCGCACTGCGTCAATCGGGCACGTTGTCTTCTGAAAGGCTGTTTCGATTCGCATGTGCCGAACTGAAGCGCACGATGTTTTACACGTCTCGCAACGCTTGCTGCAGCGCGCCGGGTACCATGGCGTCATCACGGCTGGCCTGTGTCGTGCTCGATCAGCGCATCGAGAGCAGGGCCGCAAACGGAAAACGAGTCGAACAAGGTGAAGGGAGAGAAATCATGCGTCTGGACGACGAACGAGAAAGCCAGAATGTCGAAGACCGGCGCGGCTCGGGAGGCGGGGGCGGCGGCGGTTTCCGCATGGGCGGTGGTTCGATCGGGATCGGCTCCATCGTCATTGCGCTCGCAGCGTCGTATTTTTTCGGCATCAACCCGATGGTCGTCCTGAATCTTCTGTCGGGGGGATCGGGCGGCTCGTCGAGCACTTCTTACACGCAGCAGCAACAGCGTCCGGCGGACTCGAACGGGCAGCCACAGGCCGCTGCGAGCGACGCGGGCGCGGTGTTCGTGCGGCGCATTCTCGGGAACACCGAGCGCACGTGGCAACAAATCTTCCGAACGCAATTCAACCAGGACTATCCGGCGCCCAAGCTCGTACTGTTCAGCGGAGGCACCGCGACCGCTTGCGGGACGGGCCAATCCGCAATGGGTCCGTTCTATTGCCCCAACGACCGGAGCGTATATATCGACTTGTCGTTTTATAAGGAATTGCGCGACCGCTTTGGCGCGGGCGGAGACTTTGCACAGGCGTATGTGATCGCGCACGAGGTCGGTCATCACGTGCAGAACGTGCTCGGCATCATGACCAAAGTCGATAACGCCCGCCGCCGTATGTCGCCCGCTCAGGCGAACCAGTTGTCGGTGCGCGTGGAATTGCAGGCCGACTGCTTCGCGGGCGTCTGGGCGAACGTGGCGCAGAAGAACAACGCGAAGCTGATCGAGCCCGGCGATTTCCAGCAAGGCTTGAACGCGGCGGGCGCCATCGGCGATGACCGGTTGCAAAAGGAAACGCAGGGACGCGTGGTGCCGGAAGCGTTTACGCACGGCACGAGCGCGCAGCGCCAGCGCTGGCTCAACCGGGGACTGGCAACGGGCGACCTGGGGCAGTGTGATACCTTCGGCGCCCAGTCGCTGTGAGCTTCAGGGCGGCATCGGTAAAAAGCGGCTAGAGTAAAGCGCCATTTCGACGGATAATTCCGTCCGAAGATGTTGCGACAGGCGCGGATTCGCTTTCAGCGCTCCGCGTGCCAGTTCGTGCAATTCTGCCGTTCATAACAGATCGCCGCCGAGCCGCCTTTTGATCCGCAGAAAGCGCGCCGGTCAGGCGAATCAGCCTCCGGCAGCCCGTCCCGCGCGTTGATCATGGTGCGCGTGAGGCCGGCCGCCGGATGAATTAAAGGTCCCCCTGCATCCCCATGAAGCGAATCCTGATTGTCAAAGTGACGTCATTGGGCGATATCGTAGAGACGCAACCGGTCGTCTCCGATCTTCGCCGCGCCTTTCCCTCGGCCAAGATCGACTGGGCCGCTGATGCAGCGTTCGCCGATATTATCCGCTGGAATCCCGCCGTAGATCGCGTCCTGTGCGCGCCGTTGCGAAAGTTCAAGAAGGCTCGCGGCTGGGCCGACCTCAAGGAAATCGCAGCGTCCATCGGCGAATTGAGGGCCGAGAAGTACGACGTCGTGCTGGATATTCACGGCGTCTACAAGAGTGCGATCATCGCGTTTCTGGCGCGCGGACGTCGCCGTTATGGCTACAAGAACAAGGACCTGGGCGAGCTTGGCGCGGCGTTCGCGTACAACGCGCGCTTCGGGCCGCGCCCCCGCACCGATGCATGGCGCGGCATGCGCGTGAGCGTAGCGGACGCGCTGGGCTATACCTTCGACGATACCCCTGACTTCAACCTGCATCTACCGCCGCTCGCAACGCCATCGGCGTTGCCTCAGGGCGCGCCGGTCGCGATGCTGTTCCACGCTACATCCGCCGATGAAAAAAAATGGCCGATCGAGCGTTGGGCCGAAACCGGCCGATGGCTCACCGGGCGCGGCTACCGGATCGCGCTGCCGTGGGGCACGGACGGCGAGCGCCGGGAGGGCGAGCAGATCGCCGCGCTCGTGCCCGGCGCGGTGGTGTTGCCCAAACTGAGCGTGACTGAATGCGCGCATTGCATCGATGAATCGGCGATCGTGGTCGGCATGGATACCGGCCTGGTTCATTTGGCCCACGCGCTTGGGCGGCCCACGGTCATGATCTTTACCGCAACCTCGCGCGAGCATTTTGGCTTCAGCGCGCCGGGACGCTCCGTATCGGTCGGCGATCACTTTGCACCGCCCGATGTCCCTGCAGTACTCAGCGCAATCGAAAGCGTGATGCCGGGCGCAGAAAGGTCGTCCGCAAGCCCGGCAAGCTTGATCGCTGCCGGTCAGGCAAGCTCGTAGCACCGCGGCACTTGACGCAGTCGCGGACTCATTAGACGATTGCCGCTTCCAAGCGGCCAGATCGACCCAAGCGATCCAAGCGACCATGTCCGAAGAAGAATCCGTTACGTTGACTCAAGCGTCTCCCGTCCGTCTCTCGCTGGCGGACGTTCCGGTTGGCGAGCCGCTTGCATGGCCGATCGTCGCCGCCGACGGAGCGTTGCTCTTCAATGCCGGCGCTGTCGTCGCCGGCGTCCCTGAGCGCGCGTTCCTGTTTGCGCACTTCGAACCGCACAGGCTGGATGATTCGATCGAACCGGTCGCTCCGGAACCGCCGCTGGCGGATTCGTCGTCCGCATCGGCCGAATTACTCACGCTCGATACCATCGGTTTGACCATCGGCGCGCGTCTCGGTCTGCGCGGACCGGCCGGTTCTGCGACGTATTCCGCCCGCGTGATCGGGTTTTCGACGCCGGGTCCGCATCGCACGCGGGCGGTGTTCATCACACAGCCGGTGATGGCGGGGCATGGGCCGCTGGCTTTGTCGCAAGGCGAGCGCGTCGAAATCGTCGCGCTCGGCACGCGCGCGGTGTTCCAGTTCGCGTGCACCGTCAATGCCGTCTGCCGCGAGCCGTTCAGCTACCTGGTGTTGTCGGAACCCGGCGCGATCCGCCGTTTGCGGGCGCGCAAGTTCGTGCGGATGTCCACGCGTTTGCCGGCCCGTTTTTCGGTGATCGACCCGGCGCAAAGCCATGAACCCGCATCCCAGCTCGGCCTGATCCGCGATATCAGCCCCTTCGGCATGTCGCTCGCAGTGACCGAGGCGCACGCGAAGCTGGGCGACCGTCTGCGTTTATCGTTCCGTTTCAATACGGACGATACGGATGTCGATATCGATTGCCACGCGATCGTGCGGCACCTTCATGATGCCGATGCCCACGGCAGGAACGCCGGGTACGGGCTCGAGTTCGAGACGCTCGAGCCGTCGCAGCGCATTGCGCTGAAGTCGTTCATGGCGGAGCAGGTCTACTAGTCCGCCACGTCAGTCCGTTGCGTAAATTACGGCAGGTTCGCGCCGCTTGCGCCCGGAGGAAAACCATCGGGGAAAAGCCGCTCGACCGCGGCCTGGAAGTGCTCGATCGGCGCCGCGCCACGCAGTGCGATGGGTGGCGGCGGTTCCTGATCGCCCACGCCATCGCGCGACAGCACCACGAACGGCACGCCCGTCACGCCCAGCTTCTGCGCGAATTCCTCGTCTTCTATCACCGCGTCCGTGAGCTCGTCGCCAAGCAAAACTTCTTCCAGCGATTCCGGATCGATACCGCACGTGGCCGCGATGTCGAGAAGCGCATCGGTATCGCCGATATCAATGCCGTCCTCGAAAAACGCCTTGAAGATCGCCCGATGCACAACATCGAACCGTCCCGACTCGCGCGCAAAAAACGCGGTCTCGAACGCCTTGCGGCTGCGCGGTTGAACCGGCGGCAGGCGCATCAGCAGGCCGCGGTCGATCGCCATCGGATAAACGGAGCTGTCCCAGCTCTGTTGCAGAAGGTCGCTATCCGGTTCGAGCGGCGGCGTGGGTTCCGGGCGCAACTCGAACGCATGCCAGCGGACTTCGACGGCATCGCCATAAGCGTTCTGGAACTGGTCGATGACCGGCAGTTCCAGATAGCAGAACGGGCAAACATAGTCCGACCAGACGTCGAGGTACAGCGTGGGGCTTGTCATATGAGGCTCGTTGAAAATTCGTGCGAAATTTTACCCCGCATTCGGTTTTGTCTCAGGCGCCACGCAACAAGCGGCAACCCGGCCGCAATCGGGCCGTTTAAAACCCGCCGTCAAGTTCGATTTTCGATCCATCGCGAAACCGCGCCAGCCGGAACGCGTGCGGATTGACCAGCGGTGTATCGTTAGCAACGATGTCCGCCATCAGTTTCCCCGCGCCCGGCCCGATCCCGAAGCCGTGACCCGAAAACCCGGTCGCGACGAACATACCGCGCAGCGTGTCCGCCGGCGAGATGACCGGCACCGCGTCAGGCGTGACATCGATATACCCCGCCCACGCCTGCGCAACCTTCACGTGCGCGAGGGCCGGAAAGACCGCGCGGAATTCGTCGATGGCGGTCCGGTTGTACTTTTGCGTCGGCGCCGGATCGAGGGTTCGGACCGATTCGAAGATCGTCGGTTGATCGAGCTGCCATGTTCGGGGTTGGCGCAACGCGTCGAAGAAACGCTCGCCGAGGGCGAAGTCCATCGAACGGAAGTTGCTTTTGAGTGCCGGGAGGAACTGACCGAACAGCCGGAAGCTATCGGGCGTGAGCTCGGCGAGACTGCGAAATGCGTTGGCGATCGTGTAGCCGCCATCCATACGTTTGCGATATCCAACGGTGTCCGTGCAGGCGCTGACTTCCGGGCCGCCGTCGATGGGCTCCGTGCGCAGCACCGACGAGCGTACGGTCAGTTGAGACACATCTATACCGAGGTTCCCGGCGAACAATCGCGTCCATGCGCCGCCCGCGACTACGACGCTTTGGCATCGGATCGTGCCGTGTTCGGTCACGACTGCGCTGACCGCGCCGCCACTTGTTTCGACACCACGCACGGCGCATGGCGTCAGTATTTTCATGCCGCGCGCACGCAACGCATTGGCGATCGCGGGTGCCGCGCGCTGCGGTTCGGCGCGGCCATCCGAAGGCGTGAAAATGCCGCCGGCGAACATGCGCGATGCGCCTGGCATGAGCGCGGCGGTTTCGCTGCCGGACGTGATGCGTGAATCGATGCCATCTCGACCCACCCGTTCCACCGCGCGGGCGAGCCAGCTTTCGTGATCGGCGAGCGCTTCTTCGTTATCGGCAGCGTAGAGAATGCCGCTTTGCCAAAAGCCGGTGTCTATCCCGAGCGTTTGATCCAGTTTTCGCCACAGCTTGAGGCTTTCGATGCTCAACTCAAGCTCACGCAAATCGCGATGCGTCGCGCGGCACCAACCCCAGTTGCGGCTCGACTGTTCTCCGCCGATATACCCCTTCTCGCAGACGGCGACCGAAATCCCTTTCTCGGCGAGGTAGAGCGCGGTGCTCATGCCGATGATCCCGCCGCCCACGACAACGACATCTACCTGCTCCGGCAACACCCGGTCTTCATCGACAACCACGACTTGCGGACCCATCCATTCTCCTGAGTGATTTGATGTTCGACGATCAATCAACCTGCCCGATGCGCTTTCGGGCATTCTGTGTGCTTGGTCCAACCCGATGGCACGCCAAGCCGGTTCGTACTGAATGCAGGCTTTGCGGTCGAATCCTTGCTGCGGCGGCACTGCGCGGCAATCCACCCTGACTTACTGGAGAACACTCGTGCAAAAGACAGCATCTGCAAAATGGAGTGGCGGCATCAAGGACGGTAAAGGTTACATTTCGACGCAAACCGGCGTATTGAAGGACGCGCCCTACGGCTTTGCGGCGCGGTTCGAAGGCGGTCCGGGAACGAACCCGGAAGAACTCATCGGCGCGGCGCATTCTGGCTGCTTCACCATGGCCTTGTCGCTGCAGCTCACGCAGGCTGGCCTCACGGCGGAAAGCATCGAAACGAAGTCTACCGTGACGCTGGACAAGGACGGCGAGGGTTTCTCGATCACCGCTTGTCATCTCGACGTGAAGGCCAAGGTCCCGGGCACTGACAAGGCCACGTTCGAAAAACTGGCGACCGCCGCGAAGGAAGGTTGCCCGGTATCGAAACTTTTCGCCGGCAACGCGAAGATCACGATGAATTCGGAATTCGTCGAATAAGTTCGTTAAACTGGGTATGACAAGAAGCGCGACTCATGAACTGGTCGCGCTTTTTTATCGTGATAGATAAGCCGCTCAAGCGCCCGAACTTAGAAAACCACAAAGCGTGGCATTTCGTGCATCAGCGAATGAACGCGACGTCCGAAGGTTGTCCACAGATTTTGTGGATAGCCGTGTGGACAACATGCTGAAGTGCTCATCAACTCACTGACGCGTAACGGTTTGTAGCTCTCCGGCAGATTGCGTGCAGTGATGCCTGTGTCTGCTCGACACGCATTCAACCCGCATTCCCGCAAGCGTTCAATTCGATTAATTTGAAGGAGGAACCTGTAATCTGACGGCTCTTCCGGCATTCAAGCCCGGCCAGAAAACGTGATCTTTCGGACGCGTCATGTTTGAACTCGCTGGCCGCTTCTGCCACCCCTCTATCTGCATTACCGCCCTGGAGCATCGATGAAATTCAAGCTGGACTGGACGGGCATCGCACCATTTGCCGCACTCATCATCCTTGGACTTGCAGTCGCCATGCCGAACGGCTGGATACTCGGTCTGGCCGCAATCACCCTGGCCGCCGCCGTGTTCGCCGCCGTGCATCACGCGGAAGTGGTGGCGCATCGAGTGGGCGAGCCATTCGGGACCCTGGTACTGGCGATTGCGGTAACGGTCATTGAAGTGGCGCTGATAGTCTCCGTGATGCTCACGGGCGGTCCGGAAAAAGCTGCGCTTCCCCGCGATACCGTGTTCGCCGCGGCCATGATCTGCTGCAACGGAATCGTCGGAATCTGTTTGCTGGTCGGCGGCTTGCGCCATCACGAACAGAATTTCCAGCTAAGCGGTGCGAGCGCTGCCCTTGCCATTCTCTGCGCGCTGTCGGTGCTGACCATGGTGCTGCCGAACTTCACGAGTACTGTTGTCGGACCGGGTCTTTCGACATCGCAACTGGTGTTCGTCGGGGTGACATCGCTCGTGCTTTACATCGTATTCGTGTTTGTCCAGACCGTCCGGCATCGCGACTACTTCCTGCCGCCGGTGCCCGCGCTCGATCCCAACCGTCCCGACGATGTCCACGCGCCGCTGCCAACGAACGGGCACGCGCTGGCTTCGGGCGGATTGCTGTTGCTGTCGTTATTGGCCGTGGTCGGACTGGCCAAGATTCTTTCTCCGACGGTCGAAGCGGGCGTTGCCAGCGCAGGCGCACCGGAAGCGGTGGTTGGCGTGGTGATCGCGGCGCTCGTGCTGTTGCCGGAAGGCGTGGCCGCATTGCGCGCTGCACGACTGAACCGGCTGCAGACAAGCTTGAATCTCGCGCTTGGATCGGCGCTGGCCAGCATCGGCTTGACGATTCCAGCGGTCGCCGTCGTGTCGATTGCGATCAGCCAGCCAATTTCACTTGGCCTGGGCTCGAAGGAGATCGTATTGCTTGCGCTGACCTTGCTGGTCAGCATCCTCACGCTCGGAACTGGCCGTTCGACCGTACTGCAGGGCGTCGTCCACTTGGTGATTTTTGCGACGTTCCTGTTCTTGTCCGTTGTGCCGTAAGAGGGCCGCAGGGCGTGGCTTTGCTGTTGCATCGACACGACCCTGGCCACAATTTCCTGAAACTTTTTTGCAATGCAGCACAAAATGCGTATAATTAAGGGTATTCCCTAAGGGTAAATACCCTAACTACGCAAAGGTGCTCTATGAAAACCGCCGCTCAAGGTTCAGTTCTTGTTTCTTTCGGTTCATGGTTTCGCAAGACAAAAGCAGTTGTTCGCCGCGAAGCTGTTCGCGCATTGAACCTTCACCTGCAAAACTGCGCTGTGATGGCAGAGGCGTATCGTCGCAAGTAAATCCGTTTGCATTGGATCGACGCGCTGATCGAGCTTTTCACCGGCTCTCGCACGTCGATTTGCACGGATTTACAGGCTGAACGCAAAAAGCAGGGAGCTTGCAGGCCGATTAGCTGAGCGTCAGATCGCCCAGCCGCCGAGATAAAACGCGGCGAGTACGGCTGCAATCACGACCGTACCCACGTTCAGCTTGCGGTATTCACCCGCAATCACGCGTCCGATCACGAGCGTGCAGAAGCCGAGCATGATGCCGGTGACAATGTTCGCCGAAAGCACGATAAACACTGCGCAGACCAAGCCGGACATGGCATCGACGAGATCGTCCATGTGCAGTTTGCTCACGCTTGAAAGCATCAGCAAACCGACGTACATCAGCGCCGGCGCTGTCGCATACGAAGGCACAAGGCCCGCGATCGGCGAGAAGAACATCACGGCCAGGAACAGTAGGCCCACGGTCGCGGCAGCCAGGCCCGACTTCGCGCCCGCCGCTACACCTACCGTCGATTCAATATAAGCCGCAGCCGGCGCACCGCCCAGGCAAGCGGCCACGATCGAGCTCACCGAATCCGCTGTCAACGCGCGTCCGCCATTCACAATTCGGCCGTTTTCATCGATCTGACCCGCCTGGCCCGCGACTGCGCGAATGGTGCCGGTGGCATCGAAGACCGCGGTCATCACGAGTGCAAGAACGCTCGGCAGCACGGCCATGGAAAGCGCGCCACGAATATCCATTGCCCCAATCAACGAGGCATGGCCCGGCGCGCTCAGCGACGGCACCGCGAATACCCCCGTGTAGTGAACGGACGGATCGAAGGCGAGACCCAGCACGGACAAGCCGATCACCACGATCAGAATCCCGCCCGGCACACGGCGCCGCTCCAGGCCGAGAATCGCAGCCAACCCGAACACGGACATCAGCACCGGAAACGCGGTGATATGGCCGAGGGATATGGGCATGCCCGCGCCCGGGTTCTTTACGATCAGCCCGACATCGTTCGATGCAATCAGCAGCAGGAACAAGCCAATTCCTATGCCCGTCCCATGAGCGACCCCGGCCGGCAGGTTACGCAAGATCCACGAACGCACGCCGGTCACGGAAATCGCCGTAAAGGTGACACCCATCAGGAATACGG
>NZ_CAXTGZ010000077.1:0-16551 GCF_964243625.1 uncultured Caballeronia sp. | reverse complement strand
CCGGGCGCTATTTCAGCAAGGTGCATGAATCGACCGGCGACTTCATCGGCCACGGATTGCACGAAATCCACCGGCAGGTAAAACACCCGATACCGCCAGCCGACGTCGACCGCCCGCGCGCCGGTATGCAACTCACCGGGATTGATGATCGGCACCGACCCGGCTTCCGCCACGTATTTCGATCCCCGATAGTCGTAGCACTCCGCGCCGTCCTCGATCACCGGGATCGTGTAGGCGTCGTGCCAGTGCGGCGTAAACTCGTGGTCGTAATACTCAGCCGTCAGCATGTCCGCGCCCGGCAGGAGCGGCGAGCGCCAATAGCGCGCGGTATTGCCGAAACGGGTGGCGGTCATGGCTTGCGGTGCCGTGGAGGAAACCGCAAGTTTATCCTGCCCGATGCGCGTGCGTTTTCAGCAGCTCGTGAAAACGTCTTCCGGCGTCAGGAAACCGCCGCCGCGGAGGGCTTGCGAAAACTCGTCAGCTTGCGGCGCAGCTCCTGGTCGGCGCGGGCAAGCACCAACGCCAGCACGATAGAAACCGCCGCCACGATCAACGTCTGCGCAACGGGATTCAAAAACCGGACATCGAAGGATTCGAACACGAGCCGGTAGATCGGAAAATGGATCACATAAAGCGGATACGAAAGCTCGCCCAACACTTTGCAAATCCGCTTGCCCATACCATCGATAGACACCGAACACAGCAACGCCACGGACAGTGGCACCAGCGTCAGCGAATTGATGAACGCAATCCTGGGATCTCCAATGGTAAATGCCAGCAACGCCGCCCCGGTGACCACGGCCGTAAATAGCCGATGCGGATGTCTATGCTGAAGCCCGATGGAGAAAATGAACACGCCCGCGAAAAACTCCGCGATCACACGCGGAAAACCCACCATGAAACTCCTGGCGCCCCAGCCTGGATTGATCTTGTGGAAAATCAGCGTGCAGACAATGAACGCGACAAACGCGAGCACTGAAATTATCGCGTTCGGCAGTTTTCGGACTTTCGCCAGATACGCAAAAAACACGACGTTGACGAACAACTCGAAAAAAAGCGACCAGGACGGATCGTTGAGCGGAAACGCCGCGCCGTAGACCACGTCCTGACCGAACGGCCAGGCGATGTTATTGAAATAAGGCAACCAGAACACGCCAAGCGCCGTGGCGCTCAGCAACTGCGAACTGGATATCTGCGGCAATCCGGTTTTTGCAATCGACAGCAAAACTGCGCAGACGCCCAATGCCAAGCCGAATAAATAAAGCGGCCCGAGCCGTGCGAGACGCACGAACGCGAATTCGCGGAAAGACATGCCGTTGAGGATCTTCTTGCTGTAGCTATGCGCGATCACAAAGCCCGACAGCACGAAGAACAGGTCCACGGCAACCCACGCGCCGCCGAACCAGTCCCAGCCCGTGTGCTGGCTGTAGTGATGAAGCATGACGGCGATCGCGGCAATACCGCGCAAGCCGTCGAGCAGGTCGAACCGTGTGGACTTCATGGCGTTCATCGCGTTCATGATTTCCGGAGCGTGATTTTCGAGCGCCCAGTGTAGGGTGGAAAAAATGCAATTCCGGTCGGGAAAAATATCGGTTTTCTGCTGCGCTTCAGGAAATAAATGAAAAATAAATCGAGCAATAAGCCCGGGCGGGCGGACTTACCCCTACGTTGGCGGGTCGCATTGAGCAACATCGAGCGGCGCTGAGCTGCCTCGCGCCAAATGCGTACGCCGTCTCAATGCGCGGCAATTTTGAATCGTTTAGAAAACAAAAGACTTTCAAATAGACTTTTCAATGCCGGGCTTCTCGCACGCGCGGCACACCCATCCACGTTTCAGGGCAAACATGAAAACTTCGAAGTTGTTGATGACACTTGGCGTGGTCGCACTCAGCGCAATTGCGCGTGTGGCGCCCGCGCACGCGGACGCACTGGATGACATCGAAAAGCGCGGCGTGTTGCGCGTTGCCGTTCCGCAGGATTTCGCACCGTTTGGGTCGGTGGGTCCGAGCATGCAACTAGAAGGACTCGATATCGATATCTCTGCCCTGCTGGCCAGGAAACTCGGTGCAAAGCTCGAACTCGTTCCGGTCACGAGCGCCAACCGCATTCCCTATTTGCAGACGAAGAAAGTGGACCTGATCGTCTCGACACTTGGCCGCGATGCCGAGCGCGACAAGGTCATCGATTTCTCGCAGTCGTACTCGCCCTACAACAACAGCGTGTATGGTCCGGCGAACATGAAGATCGATGGTCCGGCGGACATGGCCGGCAAGACGGTTGGCGTGGCGCGCGGAACGTTCGAGGATCTGATGCTGACCAAGAGTGTGCCGCCATCGACCAATATCAAGCGCTTCGAAGACAACAGCGGGATGATCTCCGCGTACCTTGCGGGTCAGGTTCCGCTGGTGGGCACGGGAGATTTCGTGGCGACCAAGATTGCCACGACATTACCGGCATCGGCAACGAACAAGCCTGCGCTCAAGTACGTGATTCATGAGTCGGCATGTCATGTGGGATTGAACAAGGGCGAGCCGAAGTTGCAGGCAAAGGTCGATGCAATCCTCACCGATGCCAAGAAAAGCGGCGAGTTGAACGGCATCGTGGAGAAGTGGTTACACGTGCCTTTGCCCGTAAAGATGGCACAGAGCACGGATTGAGGGTCGCCGGCGATCTGAACAGGCGCGTGGCAGGAGCCGTCGCAGGTTATTAGCCCAACTGGACACGCTGGCGAAACGCCAGTGGCGGCACGTCGTGCCGTGTGCGGAAAAACCGGGTGAAAGCGCTCTGCGACGAAAAGCCGAGTTGCTCGCTGATCTGCCCGAGACTCAAGGCGGTCTCGCTGAGCAGTCGGCACGCTTCTTTGGACCTGACTCGCGATTCGAGTTCGGTGAAATGCAATCCTTCGGATTGCAACCGGCGGTGCAATGTCCAGCGCGAGGTGTTCAGACGCTGGCATGTTTGCTCAAGCAATGACGACGATGTATGTCCTTCGTCGTCCGGGTCCTTGATGATTTCGCTGATCAGATGCTCGACGCTGTATGAGAATCGATGCCCTCTTTGAACGCGCAGCAGTTCATGCTGAGCCTGCTCTCGCAGAAAGGGCGCCAGCGTGACGTTGTAATGGATGAGCGGCACGTCAAGCAGAGCGCTTGAGAACTGCAGCCGGTTTGCATCGGCGTGATATCTCACGGCTGCGCCGAAGAACTCGCCGGTATCGTTCGTTCCCGGGAGCGCGGGTCCCATGAGCGAAACGTGAAACACCGTTTGCTCCGATACGTCGTAAGCCCGAATCAGGCTGGCGAGTACCTGGAAGTTGGAGAGCGCCTGGAAACCGCTGCCCGGCGCGAACTCCGCGATGTATTCGAACTGCATGTGGTCCGGTGTTTCCCTGTGCCCAAGAAAATCAAACTCGCCGATGAGCGGACGAAACGTCTGATACGACTCCAGCGCTTCGCGCAATGTCCGGGCATTGAGGCACAGGTTGCCCAGCACGGGAAAATCAGGAAACAACATGTGCGGCCTGTCCGGCATCACGCGCGAAGCAGCGCCAACATAAGCCATCAGTTCGACGACCCGCCTGTGCCGCGCGGCATCGATGCGGCCGGTTCTGTCGACCAGTTCCTGCGCGCTGATCCCGGTGCGGGTGGTGAACGATTGCGGCGACACGCCGGCACGCCCGGCGGCGTCCATTGCAAACACGGCGATGCGATTGGAAACGGTGCGAATGTGGTCGCTGAAGTGTGATGACGTTCTGGATGGCATAGGCTTAATGCTGGCTTTCACTTCGTAATAGTGCGCAGAGATCGCTGCTGACGCCATCAGGAATTCCCATAGCTTGCTGCAATGCCCGCAAAGCATCAAGGCATGCGGGTCCACGTGCATGTGGTGCGCTGGCAGCCGCCCGGAATCGGAAAAGTTACGCCCGCTTACACGCTGCGCTCCTCAAAGATAAACGATGCACCCAGCGGTAAAACGTCGATTGAAATGGGTCGGTAAAGTGTCGAACGCCTTCTTGTAAGGTCGTTCGACAGTAGCCAAAAAACCGATTTCAGGAGACACGAATGAGCTTTTACCCACGGTCTGTTTTTCACAGGTCAGCGTTGACGGCGTCGAGCATGACGCTTGCGCTTGGCCTGTTCGCCTGCGGCAGCGATGACCCCGCTAACACCCCGGTCGCGCAACCGGATTTCAGCCAGACGACCTTGAAGCTGATTTCCAGGGACGGCCTGACATTCAAGGACATGGACAAGAGCGGCCAGCTCGAACCGTACGAAGACTGGCGGTTGAGTGCCGACGTCCGCGCGCGCGACCTCGTGAGTCGCCTGACGCTCGCCGAGAAGGCGGGCTTGATGATGCACGGCACGGCTCCTGTGTTGAACGACACCACCGGTGCGGGCACGGGCACGGCCTACGACATGGCCACGTTGAAGACTCAGATCAACAGCCGGAACATCAGCACCTACATCACGCGCATGAGCGGCGATGCAAAAACGATGGCCGACCAGTACAACCAGATCCAGGCGCTGGCCGAGCAATCCCGGCTCGGTATTCCCGTGTCGATCAGCTCAGACCCGCGCAATCACTTCCAGTACGTGCTCGGTGCGAGCGCAGGCGACAGCGGGTTTTCGAAGTGGCCCGAAACACTCGGTTTTGGCGCCATCGGCGATGCTGCGCTTACGCGCAAATTCGGCGACATCGCGCGCCAGGAATATCGCGCAGTGGGCATTACCGAAGCGCTTTCACCGCAAGCCGATCTGGCCACCGAGCCGCGCTGGGCCCGGATCAACGGGACCTTCGGCGAAGACGCCGATCTGACGCGCGCGCAGGTGCAGGCTTATATTGAAGGCTTCCAGGGCGGCAGCAACGGCATTCAAGCGAACAGTGTCATTGCCGTGGTGAAGCATTGGGCCGGCTATGGCGCGCAGAAGTCCGGGTTCGACAGCCACAACTACTACGGCCGCTATGCGACTTATCCGGGCAACAACTACGCTTACCATCTGAAGCCGTTCGAAGGTGCATTCGCCGCCAATGTGGGCTCCGTGATGCCGACTTATTCCGAACCTGACGGACCGGTGACGGTCGACGGAATTGCGCTCGAACAGGTCGGAGCCGCTTACGACAAAGCGCTTCTGACGGACCTGCTGCGGGGCAAGTACAACTTCAAGGGTGTGATCGTATCGGACTGGCTCATTGCCTCCGATTGCGACGCGAACTGCATGAACGGCGCCTCTTCCGGCGCACCGTCTTTCGTTGGACTGGGCATGCCGTGGGGAATGGAAAACGCGACCCGTCTGCAGCGTTTTGTAAAAGCGGTCAACGCGGGCATCGATCAATTCGGCGGGGAAGACGACCCCAGTTTCATCATTCAGGCCGTCAACCAGGGCTTGCTGACTGAAGCGCGTCTCGCCGATTCAGCCTACCGCGTGCTTCTGCAAAAATTCCAGCAAGGGCTGTTCGATCAACCGTACGTCGATGCAACGGCTGCGAGCGGCATAGTGGGCAACGCTGACTTCCAGGCCCAGGCGCTCGATGCACAACGCCGGTCGATGGTGCTGCTGCAAAACAACGACAAGCTGCTGCCGATGGCGGATACCGGCAAGAAAGTCTGGCTGTACGGCATCGACCCTGCCGTTGCGCGGAAATATGGCTATCAGGTCGTGGACACGCCGCAAGCTGCGGACGTGGCGATCCTGCGTGTGAGCACACCGTACGAGACACTCCATCCAAACTACGTATTCGGCGCAATGCAGCATGAAGGCAGCCTTGCGTTCGTCGACGGCAATCCGGACTACGAGGCGATCAAGCAGGCCGCCAGTGCTCCGAAGTCGATCGTGTCGGTCTACATGGATCGTCCGGCGATCCTCACCAATGTCCAGGGAAAGGCGACTGCCATCCTCGCGAATTTCGGCGCGAGCGACACGGCACTGTTCGATGTGCTGACGGGTAAAGGCAAGCCTCAAGGGAAACTGCCGTTTGAGTTGCCTTCGTCGATGGCCGAGGTGGCCGTGCAACTGGAAGATCTTCCGCACGACACTGCGCACCCGTTGTATCCGTTTGGATTTGGCCTGACGTATTGATCGCTTGTGATGGACGAGGCGCGGCGCGTGCATCAGTGTGCGCCGCGCCTGCGTTCATTTGATATCGAGTGCTCAAAGGCGAGATCCGTCCGAGAGCACACTCGCCAGCCTCAGATCGTCTTTTGAAACGGAGCGCCCGAATGCTCCCGCAGCTCGTTGAAGACGATCTTCGGCCAGGCCTTCTGCGCGACATCGATTTCCGAAACATGTGAAGCGAGATACGTCGGCGCATTCGATGCATCCAGCGCGATTCGCGCCGCATAGGCATCGGTGAAACGGCGCAACTCCGCCGCGTCGTCGCATGTTACCCATCGCGACATGCGATACCGCGCCGGCATGATCCGCACATCGACCTTGTATTCCGCGGACAATCGATGCGCCACGACCTCGAACTGCAACTGCCCGACTGCGCCCAGAATGGTCGAGCCGCCCAGCACAGGACGGAACACCTGGATCGCACCTTCGTCGCCGAGTTGCCGCAGCGCTTCACCCAACTGCTTCGCGCGAATCGGGTCGACGACTTCCACCGTCTGGAAAATTTCCGGCGCAAAGAACGGCAATCCGACGAACTGCAACATCTCGCCTTCGGTCAGGGTATCGCCGAGACTCAGCGTGCCATGGTTCGGAATGCCGATGATATCGCCAGGATAGGCCTCGCTCACCGTCTCGCGGCGCTGCGAGAGGAACGTCACCACGTTGCTCGCGCGAAACGTCTTGCCCGAGCGCGTCACTTTCAGCGCCATGCCACGCTCGAAATGCCCGGAACACACGCGGATGAACGCCACGCGGTCACGATGCGCCGGGTCCATATTCGCCTGCACCTTGAACACCACGCCTGTAAAACGCGGCTCCTCGGGCAACACAGGACGCTGCACCGACATCCGCATGGCGGGCGGCGGCGCCAGCTCGACCAGCGCGTCGAGAATTTCCTTCACACCGAAGTTGTTGATCGCCGATCCGAACAGCACCGGTGACTGCTCGCCGGCCAGGAACTTGGCGCGATCGAACGCCGGCGTAGCACCCGTGATCAGATCGATCTCTTCTTTCGCACGCGCCCAGCTCGGACCAAAACGGCGTTCGCCGTCGGCATCGTCGAGGGCGTGCACGGTTTCTACCGCGCCGCCGGCCGTGTCCTGCCCTGCACGAAACACGCGCACCTGATCATGCTCGATGTCATAGACGCCCTGGAATTCCTTGCCCATGCCGATAGGCCAGGTGAACGGCACGGCGGCGACGCCGAGATGCTGCTCGATTTCGTCGAGCAATTCGAGCGGCTGGCGTACTTCACGGTCCATCTTGTTGATGAACGTGAGG
This sequence comes from uncultured Caballeronia sp., assembly GCF_964243625.1. Classification (NCBI taxonomy): domain Bacteria; kingdom Pseudomonadati; phylum Pseudomonadota; class Betaproteobacteria; order Burkholderiales; family Burkholderiaceae; genus Caballeronia; species uncultured Caballeronia sp. Next base: position 9,160 of record NZ_CAXTGZ010000077.1, on the reverse strand, counting down.
ATCGGCGTGCGGCGGCTGCGGCAGACTTCGAGCAACTTGAGCGTCTGGGCTTCGACGCCGTTCGCGCCATCGATCACCATCACGGCGGCATCGACGGCCGTCAGGACGCGATACGTATCTTCGGAGAAGTCTTCGTGGCCGGGGGTATCGAGCAGGTTGATGACGCAATCGCCATATTCGAACTGCATGACGGAACTGGCAACGGAAATGCCGCGTTGCTTTTCGATTTCCATCCAGTCGGACGTTGCGTATCGGTTGCTCTTGCGGCCCTTCACCGTGCCGGCAATCTGGATCGCGCCCGAAAACAGCAAGAGCTTTTCGGTCAGCGTGGTTTTGCCCGCGTCAGGGTGGGAAATGACCGCGAACGTGCGGCGCCGTTTGAGTTCGGAGAGTGCCATCTGTACGGAAAAGAGCTGAAGGTTGCGCGTTCGGTTCAAGCGCGCGTGAAGCGGCGGGCGCGATATCCTGGCGATAACACGGCAAGCAGCGCAATGAAGGAACGGCGGCGCAAAAAGCCGCGTGGTGTGGATGATACACGTCGCGGGACCCGAGCATGGGAAAGGCCTCGGCGGATCGCTTTCCAAAACGACACATCAGCCGATCCTGCTTTACGATTTACCAACCGTGAAAGCCCAACGAAAAACGGCTCGAACACGCAATGATGCGCATTCGAGCCGCCAACTCAAAGCCCCGCGTTACGCCGTCCGATACCTCGATAAAGGTACTTCTCTTGAGACGGCGCGACGGTCAGACCGGGCTTTTACTGCTCCCCAAACTTAGGGCTTTGCTGCCGACGAAGGGATCGCCGAAGCTGCAGTCGTGTTCTTGTGGTGCTTCTTGTGATGATGCTTCTTGGCCTTGTGTGCGCTCGCGGGTTGCGCAGCATCTGCCGTGGTTGCAGCCGGAGCTGCGGGCGCTACAGCAGGAGCCGAAGCTTGTGCGAACACAGCAGCGGAAAACAAGGCGGCGAGCGATGCAGCAACGAGTTGCTTTTTCATGGCGGTAAGACCCTTCGTGGTTGTTTAACAGTGTCGCGGCTTGCGTGTCGCGATTACATGTTTAACGCCTCATCGCCGAGTGTGTTGACACGGAATCAAAGAAATCTTCGATGTGAGCTTGGAAGCTGTCGCGATTTACGCGGCAGCCCGACGCACTTCACTGTGTCCCTTTTTGCCGACCCAGATCCACGTGATTGCGCCAAGCAGCGCGCACGCGAACATGACGCCGCTCATCGCCTGGGGGCCGGATGTCGAGAACAACAACGCAACCACCGAACTCGATGCCGCGCCGCAGAGCATCTGCACCGATGTCAACAGGCCGCCCGCCACGCCTGCGAGCTCGGGCATGGGGTCGAGCGCACCGCGCGTCGCGCTGGGCGCGGCCAGTCCGAAGCTAAACGTACATGCCACGAGCAACGGCATGATCGTGAGCAAGGTCGCGAGATGCAGCACGTTCATTGCGATCAGGCCGAGGGTCGCGGCCAGTGTCACGCAGATCGCAACCGCCAGAACGCGCCGTGCCCCGACTCCGCGCGACGCCAGCACGCCATTGATTGTCGCGCCGGCGACAATGCCGAGGCCAGTCATGGCGAACATGGCGGCATAGATCACCGGCCTGACGTGCAGGACATGCAGCAGCACCAGCGGCGAACCTGCCACGTAAGCGAACATCCAGCCGAATCCGAAACCATTGATCAGAATATTGCCGATGACCAAGCGATGCGTCAGCACGCGCCGATACTGCTCACGCAGCCCGGCGATCGCGACGTCCCGGCTGCGTCGCGGCGCAGATTCAACGAGGCCGGTCCACGTCACGATCGCCGCCAGGAAACCGCACACCGCCATGACGCCGTAAATCCCGCGCCATTCGATCGCGGCAAGCAATGCGACGCCGACAGATGGCGCGACAATCGGCGCAACGTTCGCGACGACCGTGATGGCCGCAAGACGATGCTGCATGGCGTTGCCTTCGAAGAGATCGCGCACGATGGCAAGCGCCACCGTCATGCCCGCACCCGCCCCAATGCCCTGAACCAATCGCGCGCCGAGCAATATGCTTATGTCGGGCGCGACCGCCGATCCGATTCCGCCTACCGTGAACAAGGCCAGGCCGAGAAGAAGCGTGGGCTTGCGACCTCGGGCATCGCAGAGAGGACCGTAGACGATCGGCCCCACTGCAAAACCCGCCATGAAAAGGCTCAGCGTGAGCCCCGCCTGACTTGCGCTCGCATGCAGGGAACCGGCTATATCGACGAGCGCGGGAAGCGCCATATCGATGGAAATGGGCGGCAACGCGGCCAGTGCGCCTAAATAGATGGCAAACAGGACCGACTGCGGCTGAAGCCGCCAGCGCGTGGTCATTTCGACGGCGTGAGCACCACGCGGCCTTTCGTCCCCGCCGCCACCGCACGATAAGCAGCCTGTGCGTCTTCGAGTGCAAACGTCTGCGCAATGACAGGCGCCTTGTAGCTGCCGTCCTCGAATCCCGCACGCAGCGCTTCGAGCATCGCGCCCGCCGCGATCAGGTCGCGCTTGAGTGTATCGACGCCTGACAGACGGCTTTCGTTGTGGTAAAAATCAGCGAGGTTGAACGTGACTTCGCGCCGGTCCGTCGCCGATATCTCAACCAGCCGCCCACGCAATCCAAGCATGTGCACGGCCGTCTCGAACATGGAGCCGCCGACGGTATCGAACACGACGGCCGCGCCGCCGTCAGTGAGCGAGCGGATTTCATCGATGAAACCGGGCGCTTTCGAATCGACCATCGCGTCCACGTACGGACCGGGCGCATTCGCGCCGCGCGCCACGCCAATGACCTTCGCGCCGATCCGTTTCGCGATCTGCGCCGCCGCTCCGCCCACCCCGCCGACGCCGATGATCACGATGCTTTCCCCCGCCTGCAGTTGCGCGGCCTCGACCACGGCGCACCACGCGGTGATGAAGTTCACGCCTATCGCCGATGCCTCTTCATGACTCAAATTAGCCGGCTTGCGATGCAAACTCGCGACCGGTACGACCAGCTCCTCGGCGTGCGTGCCATCGCGCGTGAAGCCCACATCTCCGCCTGATCCCCACACCTCTGCCCCGACCCATTCGGCCGGACCGTCAGTCACCACGCCCGAATAGTCACGCCCCGGCGTACGCGGCAAGGTGGTCTGGCTCATGCGCCCCTCGACATTCTTTACGTCGCTCGGATTGATCGATGCCGCGAGCACCCGCACGACCGCTTCACCCGCCGAAGCCCGCGGTGACGGCAGATCCTCGATGACCAGGACGCCCGGATCGCCGTGCCGATTGAAACGCAGTGCTTTCATGATGATTCCTCCATTGCAATGAACGCATTATTCACTCGTCCCGGTATCGCGAGAAGGTACTTGCTCGCATAGAATCGTTGCGTCAAGTGGAAAGATGAGCGTCTCAATGCCAGATGAAATCAACGACCTGCGGATCTTCGCGCAAATGGTCGATGCAGGTAGCTTGTCGGCGGCGGCACGCCAGACCGACGGATCGGCTGCCGCCATGAGCCGGCGCCTCGCCGCACTCGAAAAGCGGCTGGGCGTGCGGCTTGTCACGCGGACGTCGCGGCGCTTCGAGTTGACCGTCGAGGGCGCGCTGTTTCACGAGCGCGCGCTCGCCATCCTTCAAGCCGTCGATGACGCCGAAGCCGAGATCAGCGCGCAGGCTCGCGTGCCGCAGGGTCTGGTGTGTATTGGCGCGCCTTCCGAGATCGGGCGCAAGCAAATCGCGCCGCTGATCGAAGCGTTCTCCGACCACTACCCTGAAGTCGAAGTACGGCTGGTGTTATCGGATATTGGCCTGGACGTGATCGATGACAATCTCGATGTAGCCTTGCGTATCGGTTTGCCGCCGGATACGGGCGTCGTCGCGAAGCGTTTGCTGTCGAGCCGGCGAATCGTTTGCGCCGCGCCTGATTATCTGGCGCGGTGCGGCACACCGCATACGCCCGCCGACCTCGCCGGGCATGATTGCATCCGGTTGGTTCGCGGCCAACGCGTGTTCGACAGATGGGTGTTTAAGGAGGACGGGCGGCGCCGGGACGTTCAGGTACGCGGGACTTTATCGACGGCAAGCGGCGAAGTGCTGCACGACTGGGCCCTCAAGGGACGCGGCCTCGCGTTGAAGGCGCTATGGGATATAGAAGATGACTTGCGTGAAGGGCGGCTGGTGGAGTGCCTCGCGCCCTATCACTGCGATGAAATCGAGTTGTATGCGGTGTTTGCGAATCGCCGGCATATGTCGCCGCGCGTCCGGGTGTTTCTGGACTTCGTGGAACAGGCGTTCAAAGACAAGCTGTAAAGTTTCAGCCCGAAGCCAGCGGCATCCACGGATCGTTGCCGGTTGCCGGATACATCAACGACACTTCCTTACTTACACGCACGATCTCATGGACATTGTCACGGAAGTTCTCGCTCTTCTCGTAACTGATAAACGTTGCGTCCGCGACAGCGGACATGGTGAAAAGCGCGAAAGCAACGCGCTCGAGGATGGCAAAGCGGCGGGACATTTCCAAAGTTCCTAGATTCATCAACTTCGGGCATTATAAGGGTTTTCACCTATCTTTTACCAGCCTTTCGTGCAGTGCGATTGCGTAATAGACACATTCATGCGCGGTTAAAACTGCCGAATTAATCAGATTTATCGTTTCTTCATATTGAATGCGGTGCTGCTCCGCACTCTGTGTTTATTCATAGCTCCGCAATGTCATTTGATTTCAAAAGCAAAGCAGTTCCCGCATTTCCACCGGATGGTCTTGCCGCGAAGCGCGTCGTTCTGCGACGCGCCGACCTGCAACAAGCCGAAGCCATGCTTGCGTACCGCGTGGCGAATCGCGCGCATCTCGAACCCTGGGAGCCTTCGCGCGACGCCTGTTTTTATTCGACGCAAGCCGCGAACGAGCGGGCAATGCAAATGGAACACGCCATGGCCGAGGGCACGGCGCTGCATCTGCTGATTTTTTCGAATGCAGCGGACGCAGCGGATAACGCGCTGATTGGCGATTGCCACTTTACGAACATCGTTCGCGGTCCGTTTCAGGCGTGCAATCTCGGGTATTCAATCGATCAGCGTTACGAAGGGCGCGGGTTGATGCATGAAGCGCTCGGTGTCGCGCTTGACTTCGTGTTCAACGCTTACAAGCTGCATCGGGTGATGGCGAGTTATCGGCCGGAGAACGAGCGCAGCGGACGATTGCTCGCCCGGCTCGGGTTCGAACACGAAGGGCTGGCGAAGGCGTACTTGAAGATCGACGGGAAGTGGGCGGACCACGTCATGACTTCGCGGGTGAATCCTGGGGATTGAGGAAGGGTTAGCCGTTTAGCCAGTTCTCAATCCGCACGCCAGGATAGTGCGCGAAGTCGCGCACATGATTAGTCACGAGAATCACGTCAAGTGCGATAGCGACGAATTTCCGTTTCGAAAAACTCTCGTGGTTGGCATGATCGATCCTTTGTGTGCACAAGTATGTATTCGATCTCACAACTGACGGATTGTAAATCTACGTGTGTACACCTGCCCCTTTCACTCCCCGTCACCCACCCGCACCAGCACCTTCCCGAAATTGCGTCCATCGATCATATCGAGGAAAGCTTGCGGCGCGTTCGCGAGCCCGTCCGTGACATCTTCCTGATGTTTGATCTTGCCGTCGCGCAGATATCCACCGACGTCCTTCAGGAACGCCTGCCGATACTCAGCCAGAAACTCGTAATTGATATACCCGCGCACAGTCAGACTGCGCGTCAGGATCGCGCGCATGGTGGTGGCGAGTCCATCGTCTACGCCGTCATTCTTCCCCGACGTCTGCGCCATCAGCCCGCACACCGGAACGCGCCCATATTGATTGAGCAAAGGCAAAACGGCCTTCCAGACCGCGCCGCCGATATTCTCGAAATAAACATCGATACCGCTCGGACACGCGTTCGCCAGTTGATCGGCGAAGTCAGGCGCACGGTGATCGATGGCGGCATCGAAGCCCAGTTGCTCGACCACATACGCGCATTTTTTCGCGCCGCCCGCGATGCCGACCACGCGCGCACCCACCAGCTTCGCGAGTTGCCCCACGAGCGATCCAACCGGCCCGCTCGCCGCGCCGACCACCACGGTCTCGCCGCTCTTCGGCTTGCCGATCGCGGCCATGCCCGAGTACGCGGTGAAGCCCGGCATGCCGAGCACTCCGAGATAGGCGCGGACGGGAATGCCATCGGCGGGAAGCGCGGCGAGGTTTTTTGCATCGGCTACGGCATGTGACACCCAGCCCGCCGTCACCAGAACGTGCGCACCGGCCGGCAGCGCTGCATCCTTCGATTCGATGACCGTCGCCACGCTTTCACCCGTCATCGGCTCGCCGATCTGCACAGGTTTCGCGTACGAGCGCGCGTCGTTCATGCGCCCGCGCATATACGGATCGAGCGACAAGTAATCGACGCGCAACAGCACCTGCCCCTCTTTCGGCACGGGCATGGGCACATCTTCGAGGCGGAAATCCGTGAGCTGTGCGCGGCCGCCTGTCGGGCGAGCGGCCAGAACGATCTGCTGGGCGATGGATGCAGTCATGCGGTTCTCCGTGCGTATCGACGTGGATATCGAGGGGAACCCAGCATATACGCGCTTGCCCGATTGCGCAGAACCGGACGTGTGCTTCCATGCGGACAGCGCTATTCGTGCGACGCCATGAACGCATCGATCCCCGCCGCGTCCGGCGATGTCGCCGGGCCATGCCGCGTCACCGCAATCGCAGCCGCTGCGTTTGCACGGCGTGCGGCCGTTTCCGCATTCGCGCCAGTGGCCAGCACGGCCAGGAACACGCCGGCGTGGGCATCGCCGGCACCATTGCTGTCGACGGCCTTGACTTCGAATCCCGGCACGTACGTGAGGCTTTCGCCAACGCGCAATTCACAGCCGCGCTTGCCATCGCGAACGATTGCGAGCGCACCCGGCGCTAGACGCGAGATGATCGTATCGAAGGCGGTATCGAAGCTATCGGTCTGCGCAAAGCGCAACGCTTCCTCGCGGTTGCTCGTCCATATCGATACAACGCCCAGCATGCGATTGAGCAACGCAGGATCGATAGCGCCGACCAGCGGACCCGGATCGAACGCAACGCGCGTCCCGTCAGGCAACTGCTCCAGCCAGTCGATCAGCACCGCGCCTTTGTCGGCGAGCATCAGGCTGTAACCGCTCACATAGACTATGTCGTGCGCATTCACCGCGAGGCCGTCCAGCACGTCACGCTCGAGCACGCTTTCCGCGCCCATGTGCGAGACGAACGTGCGCTCGGCGGATGCATCGACGATCGCCACGCAAATGCCCGTGTCCTGATCAGCGACTTCCGGACCCGCAACCTCTACGCCTTCGCGCACGAGCGCTTCACGGGCGAGCGCACCGAAGCGGCCGCGTCCATGACCGCCCGGATAGACCACGTGCATGCCGTTGCGCCGCGCAGCGGCCATGACGTTGAAACCGCCGCCGACCTCGAAGCTCGCGCTGCGCGCGAGCACATCGCCGCCGGGCGCGGGGAGCGCGTCGATCTGCATGACGAGATCGACGATTACCTGACCCGTATGAATCAACCTGGATATCTGCTGTGAAACTGTTTGCGTCATGCTGTTTTCCAACGTTTGGCCGAACCGCGTGCGCCGCCCAACAATGCATACACACCGGCTGCCACCACGAACGTCACGATCCATCCAAGGCCGTTACGTCCGAACCACGAACCCGAGAACACGCCGTGATAAGCGCCTGTCGAGAGGAAGCAGAAACCGAGCACGATTGCGAGTGCCCAGGCGCCGAATGCACGCCATTCGATACCGCCTTTGTACCAGTACGCGCTGCGCGGCGAGACATCGAGCAGATCCTTGGGCGAGTACTCCTGACGATGAATCAGGTCTACGACAAAGATACCGACCCATGCCGTAATGGGCACCGCGAGCAACGAGATGAAGCCGATGAACGGACCGTAGAAGCTTCCCGCGATCAACATGAAGTAGATCGAGCCGGCGAAGATCACGACGACATCGACCACCACGGCTTGCACGCGCTTCACTTTCAAGCCGAGCGTGAGCGTCGTCAAGCCAGCCGAATACACGGACAAGTAGTTGGAAAGCAGCAAGCCGCCGAATGCTGTGATGAGATACGGAATCGCCATCCACGTGGGCAACATTTCGCGGATCGCGGCGATAGGATCGGTCGCCGATGCGAGATGGTCATTACCCACCGAGAGCAACGCGCCGAGCGTGACGAGCAGGATCAGCGGAATGCCGGCGCCAAATGCCGCCGATGCCACCAGCGCCGGCCCCTTCACTTTCGGCGCCTGATAGCGTGACATGTCGGCGCCGGCATTGGCCCAGCCAATACCCGTTCCCGCTGCAATCGTGCCAATGCCGATGATCACCGCGCTCAATGGCGCAGGCGCTGCATTGAACACCGCATGCCAGTCGATGGCCGTCACCAAAAACCCCGCGACCAGCAGGTTGAGCACGCCGAACACATACGTTGACCACTTCTGGATCACGAGCAGCGTCGCGTGCCCGAGCCCCGACACGATCATCGTCATCACCACGAACACCGCGATAAACACGAGCGTCAGCACGGGCGCGTCCTTCGCTTCTGCAGGCGTGCCGAACACGATGGTCGCAAGCGACAACAATACATAAGCCGCGGTCGTGGTGTTGACGGTTTCCCAGCCGAGCCGCGAAAGCAGTGACACGATGGTCGGCCCGATGTTGCCGCGCACGCCGAATATGGCGCGTGAGAGCGTCAAGCTGGGCGCATGTCCGCGCCGTCCGGCTATCGAAATGACACCGACGATTGCAAACGATCCCGCGGCGCCCACGATCGCGACCAACGCCGCCTGCCAGATCGCGAGATGCTGGAATGCGACGAGCGTGGCACCGAGCGGCAGCCCGAGAATACTGATGTTGGCGGCAAACCAGACCCAGAAAAGCTGCAGCGGATGTCCATGACATTCGCTTTCCGGTACGGGTTCGATACCGCGCGTCTCGACTTTGCGAGCGCTGTTTGACGTGCGTGACGAAGCCATCTGAGTCCGATCTCCAGATTAAAGGGTACAGCGGGGTACTGCGAAAAGTGCGTTAGAGCGCGCGTTAAAGCGCGCTTTGAAGCATGTCAGGCAGCCGCGGCGCGCA
>NZ_CAXTGZ010000076.1:5924-16620 GCF_964243625.1 uncultured Caballeronia sp. | reverse complement strand
CGGCCAAAAAATTCCCTTCTTTCGTGCGAATCGTGCCGCAGTGCATCGGCGTGACGCTATTTTTGTATCGGCGAATACGCTTAGTGTAATCGCAATGCGATTAAAGGCATTTCAATGCGATTTTTTTCTTCATATCCTGCTCTTCAGACGCGGCCTTTTAGCTGATTCGAGCGACAGCCGGTGCCCTTCCCAAGGAACTGGAACATGAATGACGTCACGACGTTGATCGCAGCCCTGAAAACCGAGATCGGAGCCGACGCGGTCCTGACCCAGGGCGCCGACCTCGCGCCCTTCACCGAAGACTGGCGTGGCCGGTACAAAGGACCGGCCACGGCGGTCGTGCAACCGTCGAACACGGCGCAGGTCGCGGCCGTGGTCCGGCTTTGCGCCGCGCATGGCGTGCCGGTCCTGCCGCAAGGCGGCAATACGAGCCTCTGCGCCGGCGCCATTCCCCGAAACGAAGGCGTGGCGCCTGTCATCGTCAATCTCGCGCGGATGCGGCGCATCCGTCATATCGACGCCGCCAACGGTTCGATGGAAGTGGAAGCCGGTTGCGTGCTCAAAACCGTGCAGGACGCGGCGGCGGCGGAAAACCGGCTCTACGCGGTAAGCCTTGGAGCAGAAGGCTCGTGCCAGATCGGTGGAAACTTGTCGACGAACGCCGGCGGCACGGGTGTCGTGCGCTACGGCAACACGCGCGACAACGTGCTGGGCCTGGAAGTCGTCCTCGCCGACGGCACCATCTGGAACGGCCTGCGCGCCTTGCGCAAGGACAACACGGGCCTGGATCTGAAACACTTGTTTATCGGGACGGAAGGCACGCTCGGGATCATCACGGCCGCCACGCTCAAGCTGCATCCGCTGCCCACGCAACATGCGCTCGCATGGTTTGCGCCGGTCGATCCCGCCGCCGCGCTGCAGATCCTCGGCATGTTCCAGGCCGCATGCGGTTCGCGCCTGAGCGCGTTCGAGATGATCAACCGGCGCCAGTTGGAACTGGTTATCGAACATGTGCCGGGGCGGCGCAATCCTCTCAGCGAACTGCACGAGTGGCATGTGCTCGTCGAACTCGCCGATACCGGCGGCGGCGACGAAATGGCCGCCCTGCTCCAGCAAACGCTCGAACATGCCGCCGAACAGGGCCTGATTCACGACGCGATCCTCGCCAGCAACGAAACACAGCGCGCGACGCTCTGGGAGATTCGCCACAGCGTGTCCGAGGCGAACAAGAAGGGCGGCGTGGGCCTCACGACGGATTGTGCGGTGCCGGTTTCGGCGGTACCGGTGTTTATAGAACGGGCGACGGCCGCAGTGCATGAAATCGTCCCGGCGCTCGCCGTTCTCGTGGTCGCCCATCTCGGCGACGGCAACGCGCATTTCATCCCCTTCTTCACCTTCGATGCCTGGCGCGAACTGCCCGATCCCACGTCGATCGCCAACGCCATGCGCCGCTGCGTGAACGATGTCGCGCACGAACTGCACGGCACCTTCAGCGCCGAGCATGGCGTCGGGCAAACCGGATTGCCCGAGATGGCGCACTACAAGTCATCGGCGGAACTGGGTCTGATGCGCGCCGTGAAGACCGCGCTCGATCCGCAGAATCTTTTCAATCCGGGACGCTTGATTCCCTGAGCAACCCAACCTGATCCGGGCCGCCAACAAAGAAGCCCGGACATCCGCACCCCTGGCGTTTCTGTTTTTATCCACACTTGGAGCCGACATGAAAAAGCAGCCCGCACGCGATGAGATTCAAGCGATTCAAAATCCCGGCCGCCGCACGGTCATCAAGACTGCCGCCGCCGGTGCGGCTGCGGTCGCGTTCCCGTTCGTCTGGACGCCGTCGCGCGCGGCGAGCAAACGGATCGTGATTCGTGACGACGGCGGCATCTACACCAAAGCGTATGGCGCCGTTTTCTACAAGCCATTTACGGAAAAGACCGGCATTGAAGTCGTCGGCGTGCAGGCCAACGCCGAACCGACCGCGCAGATCAAGAGCATGGTCGAGACCGGCAGCTACACGTGGGACATGGCGAAGATCAGCCAGCCGGCAATCCTGTTGCTTACGGGCGGCGGCAAGGAATATCTGGAGAAGCACGGTCTGGAAGCGGACCCGATGATCGCCAAGATTCCCTCGCAATACATGTCGCCGTATGGGGTCGGCACGAACGTCTATACGACCGTACTTGCGTATCGCACGGATGCGTTCAAGGGACGCAAGGCCCCGGCGTCCTGGGCCGACATGTGGAACGTGAAGGACTTTCCGGGCCGTCGCGGCTTGCGTAAATATCCGTTCGATACCTTCGAAGAAGCGCTGATGGGCGGCGGCGTGCCGGCATCGCAGGTGTATCCGGTCGACTTCGACAAAGGCATCGCGAGTCTCGACAAGATTTCCAAGCATGTGGACGTGTGGTGGACGACAGGCTCGCAAGTCGAACAGATGCTCGGCTCGGGTGAAGTCGACATGATCAGCACGTGGGTATCGCGGGCGCAATCGGCCATTGCAAATGGCGCGCCGGTGGCGATCGTGTGGAACCAGAACATCTGGGGCTGCGACAACTGGTCAATACTCAAGGGCACGCCGAACGCCGCGGCCTGCCGCGAGTTCATCAAGTTCGCGTCCGATCCGAAGCGTCAGGCCGCGCTCGTCGAGTACTTCCCTGCCGGTGTCACGCAGCCCGAAGCGTTCAACTTCATCAAGCCGGAGATCGCGAAGAATTGCCCGACGTTCCCGGAGAACATGAAGAATGGCCTGCATATCGATGCGAAATTCTGGCAGGAAAAGCAAAGCGTCGCGCTCGAAAAGTTCAATAGCTGGATCTTGACCTGAGCCTCGTTTCAGTCACCGCGTTTCATAGCAAGGGATGCCATCACCATGTCTGCCTCGAACCTTCAAATCACGGGACTCTGCAAGCGCTACGGTGACTTCGTGGCGCTCGCTCCCATTGATCTCGACGTCGCCCAGGGCGAATTCCTGACCCTGCTCGGACCGAGCGGTTCGGGCAAGACCACGTTGCTGAGTCTTATCGCCGGGTTGTCGCAACCGGACGATGGCCAGGTGCGCATCAACGGCGTCGATGTGACATATGGCGCGCCGTATGAACGGGACATCGGCATGGTGTTTCAGAACTATGCGCTGTTCCCGCACATGACGGTCGCGGAAAACGTCGCGTTCCCGTTGCAGATGCGCAAGACCGATGCAAAGGCCACGCGCGAGAAGGTCATGCAGGCGCTGGAGATGGTGCACCTGCCGCATGTCGCAGGGAGGTATCCGCGCGAATTGTCGGGCGGCCAGCAGCAGCGGATCGCGCTTGCGCGCTGCATGGTGTACAGGCCATCGATCATCCTGATGGACGAACCGCTCGGCGCACTTGACAAGAAATTGCGCGACCAGATGCAACTTGAGATCAAGCGGATTCATCGTGATCTGGGAACGACGATTGTGTACGTCACGCACGACCAGGAAGAAGCGATGACCATGTCCGATCGCATCTGCCTGATGAACGCGGGATCGATCGCGCAACTTGGCTCGCCGGCGGATCTGTATTTCCGGCCGAAGAGCGTGTTCGTGGCGGACTTCCTGGGTGAATCGAATCTGCTCGATGCAGTCGTGACCGGCCGCACGGGCGATGAAGTCCGGATCAGCGTGCAAGGCGGCGCGAATGTGAACGCGATGGCGTACGACGCCGTGATCCGCGACGGCAAGTCCGTGAAGCTGATGCTCCGTCCGCAAAACCTGCAGATCCACGATGGACCGCCGGCAGGGTTCATCAACGGCGGCACCTTGTCGGCGAAACTCACCGACATCATGGTGACCGGCAGCATGACCAAGCTTTATCTGCAGTCGCATGTCACCGATGCACCGCCGCTCGTCGCCGCATTTCCGACCAACCGGCTCGGCAGCCAGTACGAAATCGGGCAGACGCTCGGGCTTTCGTGGCTGACTGCCGACGCTGTCGCGATAGCGGGGTAAAAAATGAATCGCTCCGCCCTGATTGCCGAACAGCCCCGTCCCGACGCACTGCCGCAGCGTCCCGCACGATGGCGCGCATGGCTGCGCCCCGGTGCGATGAGTGCGCCGATCGTGATCCTGCTGCTCGTGATGCTGGTCTACCCCGTCGGGCAACTGCTGCTGTTGAGCGTGCATAACGGCACCGGTTTCACGCTCGTGGAATACAAGCGGCTGTTTGCATCGTCGGTCTATGTGGATGTGTTGCTGATCACGCTGAAGGTCTCCCTTTGGACGACGTTCTTTTCCGTGCTCACCGGATATCCGATCGCGTATCTGATTTCATCGCTGACGCGGGAGCGCAAGAACCGCCTTCTCTTCTGGGTCCTGCTTTCCTTCTGGACCAGCTTTCTCGTGCGCACGTTTGCTTGGGTCGTGCTGCTCGGGCGCAATGGCGTGATCAATCAGGTGCTGGTGGGACTGGGGATCATCGACCGGCCGTTGAACCTGCTTTACAACTTTTCCGCTGTGATCGTCGGCATGGTTCACGCGCTGATGCCGCTCGCGGTGCTGACCATGTTGTCGGTCATGGAGAACATCGACCGGCGTTTGCCGAGCGCCGCAGCCACACTCGGCGCTCGTCCGGGAACCGTGTTCTGGAAGGTGTATTTCCCGTTGTCGCTGCCGGGCGTTGCAGCGGGCGCGTTGATGGTTTTCGTGACCGCCATCGGCTTTTTCATTACGCCTACGCTGCTCGGTGGACGCCATCAGACAATGATCACGCAATTGATCATCGATCAGGTGATGCAGGCGTTGAACTGGGGGTTCGCGGGCGCGATCTCCGTGTTGCTGCTGGCGGTCGTGCTGATCGTGTTCCTCATCTACGACCGCCTGGTCGGACTCTCGACAATGGCGGGCGGCTCCTCCGCACGCGGCCCGAAACACGGCAGCGGATTCGGCCGCAAGCTCGGCGATTTCATCCTGACGACGCTCGGCAACGCGACCGACTTTGTCATCGGCCTGCTTCCGAAACGCCGCAGACGCGCAACTGTTGGCGCAAGCCTCAGTCTGCGTGTAGTCGTGATCCTGCTGCTGGTGTTCCTGAGCGCGCCCGCGTTCCTGATGATCCCGCTTTCCTTCGATTCCGCTTCCGGTCTCGCATGGCCCCCGCATGGATTCTCGTTACAGTGGTATCGGCAGATCGCGGATTCGCCGCTATGGATGCAGGCCATCACGCGTTCAATGCTCGTGGGTATCGGCACCGGCATTCTCTCGATGCTGATCGGCACGCCCGCCGCCTTCCTGCTCGTGCGCGGCGGCATGAAAGGCAAGGCCGCAATGCTTGCGTTCGTGCTCGCGCCCATCGTCGTGCCGCGCATGATCATCGCAGTCGGCGTGTTCTATTTCTTCGCGAAGATCGGGCTGATCGGTTCGGCGTATGGGCTCGTGCTGGCGCATACGGTCGTCGCCGTGCCTTATGTGGTGATCACCATGATGGCCGTGCTGCGCAACTACGACACCCGCCTCGACCTCGCTGCACAAAGCATGGGGGCGCGTCCGTGGGCCACGTTGCGCCGCGTCACCTTCCCGATCCTCGGCGCGGGCTTGATGTCGTCGTTCCTGTTCGCGTTCGCGACGTCCTTCGATGAACTCACCATCGCGCTGTTCTCGTCGGGCGGCTTGAGCACGACCTTGCCCAAGCAGTTCTGGGACGAAATCACCATGCAGATTTCGCCGGTCATTGCGTCGGTATCGACTTGTTTGTTTGCGTTCATTGCGGTGCTGATCTGGGTCGCTGACCGCTTGCGCCGACGCAGCCTTGCTTCTTGAAAACCATCGTTTTACAGGACTTACTCATGCTTTCAGCTCAACAACTGCGTGGCGTTTTTCCGGCCATTCCAACACCCGTCAATCCTGACGACACGATCAACGCCGATGCCGCCCGCGCCCTGATGCGCTATCTGCTGAAGCAAGGCGTGGATGGCGTGGTACCGCTCGGCGGCACGGGCGAATACGGCGCGCTTTCGCGTGCGGAACGCATTCGCATGGCCGAGATCACGGCGAAGGAAGCAGCGGGCAAGATCCCGGTGATCGCGGGCGTACTCGATCCCGGTTATCACGATGCCATGCAAGCCGGCAAGGACTTCGCCGCGGCCGGCGCCGACGCTCTGCTCGTGCTGACGCCGTACTACACGAACCCGACACAAGGCGGCATCCGCGATTACTTCCTGCGATACGCCGACGAATCGCCGCTGCCCATCCTCATCTATGAGATCCCGTATCGCACGCGGATCTCGATTGCGCCCGAAGTGCTGCACGAGTTGTCGAAGCACGAGCGGATCATCGGCATGAAGGCGTGCAACACGGACATGTGGCACTTCCTGCGCACGGTCGCGGGCGTGGATGAATCGTTCGCTGTTCTGAGCGGCGAAGACACGCTGTTTCCGCTGCATGTGGCGGCCGGGGCGCGCGGTGGCATCGTGGTGACAGCGACGCTGTTGCCGACCGCATGGAAAAGGATCTATGACCTGGCTTGCGAAGGGAAGACCCAGGATGCGCTCGCGCTGCATCGCTCGCTGATCCCGCTGATGAACCTGGCGTTCGCCGAGACCAACCCCGGTCCGATGAAATCGGTGATGGATCTTATCGATGTCCACGCGCCCGACATGCTCGCGCCGCTGGTTCAGGCGGACCCGGCGTTGTCGGCGAATCTGCGCGCCGAACTCGAAAAGCAGCTCGATCTGTTCGAACGCAAGCTTTGAAGTGAACGCTCAGCGCTTGTAGCCGGAAAGCCGCGCCTTCGAAATGGAAGTCGCGGCGACCTGCACGTGCTGCGCGAGCTCGGCTTCAACGCGTTCGATAGACCAGCGCGACGTTGGCACCGAGATGTTGATGGCGGCGACCGCCATGCCGCCGTGATCGGTCACCGGCGCGGCCACGGAAATATCGCCGAGCACGGTTTCGTTTTCGATCACCGCATAACCGCGCCGCGCGACTTTACGCACGCGTTCCAGCAGCTTCTCGGGGTTGGTTTCGGTGTAATGCGTGATCGGATCGAGCCGGGTTTGCGAGAGGATCTCGCGCACGCGTTCATCGGAAAGGCGCGACAGGATTGCAATGCCCGACGCCGTGAACATGGCCGGCAAACGCGCGCCGACCACGATGTCGATGTTCACCAGATGCTGCCCCGGAAAGCGCGCCACAAACACGATCTCGTGGCCGTCGAGTTCCTGGAGGTTGGTGGTTTCGCCAAGCCGGCGGCTGATGTCCAGAAGATACGGCGAGGCTTTGTCGATGAGTTCGTTCGCACGCACGTAGTTGTACGAGAATTGCAGCACCTTGGTGGTCAGGCCGTAGTTACGCGTTTCCGGCACACGATACAGATAGCCGAGCACTTCGAGTGTGTGCACGAGGCGCTGCGTGGCGCTGCGATCGAGACCGGAGGCGCGTGCAATATCCACGAGCGTCATGTGGCGGCTCGGACCGTCGAACGCGTGCAGGACCTGGAAGGCTTTTTCGGTCGATCCGACAAACAGCGACGAGCGCTGAGTCTCTTTCTCGGCTAACTCTTCTGGCTTGCCGGCAGCGCTTTTGACCATGCTTGTTGGGCTTCTGAAAGTATCGGATTGTGATTATCACGATTGTAGTGCAATCGAATCAGGGAGCTTGAATGGTTTCATCGGTAGCGGATTACCGGCTTGCTGCACGCCGGCGTTTGTCGCGCCTGGCGTTCGATTATCTCGATGGCGGTGCAGAAGACGGCGATGCGTTGAAGCGCAATACGGACGCCTACAAGCAGTGGCTTTTCAAGCCGCGCGTGTTGAAGGACGTGTCCATTTGTTCGGCGGCAACACAGTTTTTCGGGCGTGAAGCCGCCGCGCCGATGATCGTCGGGCCGACGGGTTTGAACGGCCTGTTCTGGCCGCGCGCCGATGAACTTCTCGCTCAGGCGGCGAGCCGCGCGGGTTTGCCGTTCGCGTTATCGACGGCTTCCACGTCGCTGCTCGAAGACGTGCGCGCCGCCGCGCCGCAAGGCGACTTGTGGATGCAGCTCTATGTGCAACAGGATCGAGGCATTGCCGAAGACATCATGCGGCGCGCGAGCGCTGCAGGTTACTCGACGCTTCTTCTCACCGTCGATGTCCCCGTGCACGGCAAGCGCGACCACGACACGCGCAACGGATTCAAACTGCCGTTGAGGCTGACGCCGAAGCTCATTGCCGATTGCATGATGCATCCGCACTGGTCGATGCAAATGGCGCGCTCCGGTTCGCTGCAACTCAAGAACATCGCGAAGAGCGTGGGTGAGCGCGCAGATTTATCGCGTCATTCGGCCATGCTGAGCCGGCAGATGGATCTGAACCTCGGATGGACCGACCTCGATTGGGTCCGCGCGCACTGGACTGGCAAGGTGATCGTCAAGGGCGTGATGAGCGCCGACGATGCAACGCTCGCCTTGAAGCATGGGGCAGATGGCATCGTTGTATCGAATCATGGCGGCCGGCAATTGGGCAGCACGTTTGCGCCCGTTGAGGTCTTACCGGGAATCGTGGACGCGGTCGGCAGCGACATGACCGTGCTGGTGGATGGCGGCGTGCGGCGCGGCAGCGATGCGTTGAAAGCGGTCGCGTTGGGCGCAAGCGGCGTGCTGCTTGGACGCGCGCCGTTGTATGGCGTCGCGGCGAACGGCCTGGCAGGTGCAGCCGGCGTTCTCGCGCTGATGATGGACGAGATGTTGATCGCGATGCGTTTGCTCGGGTGCCAGACACTTGCCGACCTGGGTCCGGCGTTTATCGGCAATGCGAATGATGTGGTCAATCATGGGTTGCATTGCAGAACATGAACCGGCTGAAGCGCCCTCTATAATCCCGCCTTTCGAAGCGATCCCGTTTGCATTCCAGAACGTGTTCGCATCGCTTCGACCGTTACGATTATTTGAGGAATCATGTCTACGCTCCCGCCCTGCCCGCTCTGCTCGATGGAAAACACTTACGCCGACGCGGACCGCATCATTTGCGCTGACTGCGGCCACGAATGGTCCGCAACCGATACCGCGTCCACCACTGACGACGAAACCCCCGTCGTCAAGGACTCCAACGGCAATGTGCTCGCCAATGGCGATTCCGTTGTGCTGATCAAGGACCTCAAGGTCAAGGGCTCATCGATCACGCTGAAAGTCGGCACGAAAGTGAAGAGCATCCGGCTGGTTGGCGGCGACCATGAAGTCGATTGCAAGATGAACGCCGGCAGTTTCATGCTCAAGGCCTGCTACCTGAAGAAGGTTTAAGCCTTCACGGGGTTGCCGTTTGCATCGGTATCGAAAGTCTGCGACTGAAACGCGAAGAAAAATGCACGCCACGTATTGTTTGGATACGCGATCATCAGCGCGCCGTCCTGATACGCGCCGTTGTCGCTCGCGTACTGGCCGCCGTTGCCCTGGTTCATGTGGATATCGTGAACACCGTTGCCGGGAACGAAGTTGAAGTACTGATCCGGTTTGTTTTGCTCCGGGCCCCAGCGCGATCCGAACGCATAAACAATCGATCCTTCCATGGCCATTGCGGTCACGACCGCGTCTTCCAGTTTGTCCTTCAGGTCGTTGTTCACACCGGGCGCGTCGGCCGGAACGGGTTTCATCGATTTTGTATCGACAAGGCCGCCGCGCACGTAGTCGATCGCAAGGCCGCCAGGCGTCGATGACAACTTCGTGAAGCCCGGGGTGAGCGCAGCCAGCTCGCTGATAAAAGCCGCGGGTAGCGTATCGAGTTCTTCGAACAGCACGGTGGAAGGCGCGTGCGGCGCCGACGATTTCACATTCGATGCAATTCGAAAAACCGTCGTGCCGCCGTGGACGAGGATCTGGTAATGGTCATCGTCGGCGTTGCGAAGGTGGCCAGTTACCGTGCCTTTGAGCACGCCATAGTTCACTGACATGTGTTCCTCCCTGGTTTAAGTTTTACATGCAGCAAAGTTTGCGCCGCTTTGCCGGCTTGAGCCGCCGCCGAAACAAAATTTGATTCAAATGTGCGCCTGACATCAAAACGTCAAGGAAACGTGCTTGCGGCGGCTTGGCATTTCCGCATCTTTATTGTTATGTGCGCCTGAAAACATTTCACCCGTTAAAGCGAATGTAATGTCACTAACACGACTTTTTGATCCCATACAGTTCCCCGTTCGAACACCGTAACCGCCATTGGCATTGCGCATTCATGAACGCACACAGTCTTACCGACCACCATGTCAGCGACAGCAGCGAAAATAGCGGCGGCCAACGGCTGGGCCGCGCATTCGCTGCAAGGCTCGACATGACCATCAAGCGCTCGCGGCTGACGTCGCAGCGCGTGGCGAAATCGCTTGGGGTCACCGAGGGTGATGTCGCGTTGTGGCGGGCGGGAATTACTTTGCCGCGCAATGCGGATTGCCGGCGTTTATCGGAACTGCTGCACGTGGACATGTCGTGGCTGAGCGGCGGGTCGTCGCTGGAAGATAAACGCTGACGCGCTTTGATGAAGCTTGCTAAGTCGCCAGGCTCCAGCGCGCTTTTCCCATGGCCTTGGCGACGTTCAGGGCTTTATCGGCGGCGTTGAGTGCGGTCAAGACATCCGCGCCATGGTCCGGTACGAGCGCCACGCCAATGCTCGCGCCTACGTTCACCGAGACATGCGATGTCAATGCAAACGACGACGACATTTCACTGATCAGCCGGTCGGCGAAAGCCGCGGCGTCGTCGTGACCCGACGCGCTGATGGT
>NZ_CAXTGZ010000076.1:0-5914 GCF_964243625.1 uncultured Caballeronia sp. | reverse complement strand
CCGCCAATACGAAACACCATGTCGTCGGGACCTTTCAGCGCATTCAGACGTCCGCCGATCATCACGAGCAACAGGTCGCCGGCTTCGTGACCGTACTGGTCGTTGACGGGTTTGAAGCCGTCCAGGTCGATGTAAAGCACCGCGGTCTTATCGCGATTGCCCGACGCCGCCTTGTACCGCGTCTGCGATGCGTGAATCAGTCCCGCGCGATTCGGCAAGCTGGTCAGCGCGTCATGCCGCGCACGATGGTCATTTTCCCTTTCGGCTTTCATCGTTGAAACGAGCAGTCCGTTGAGACGGAATGCGGCGATGCTCATTGCAACCAGATAAAACGGGATCTGGATCAGCGTAAGCGTCAGGATGAGTTCCTTGGACATTGCCGCAGCAATGCAGCAAGGACCCAGCGACAATAAGATCATGATCGCGACGAGCCGCGGGGCGCCAAAATTCCTGAAGCAGATCCCGCCGACCATGGCGGCAGCGGACAAACAGGAGAGCGTTGCCGCAATCCAGTCGGTACTCAGGATACTGATGAACGCACCGTAACCGACACTTGCTCCCCATAGCACGCCCAGCAGCAGATACACGTCCGTGTAGGTCGGTTGACCTCGCCGTGCGGCCCGGTGCGCCGCGACCAGCAGGATCAGGCGCGTACCGCACAACAGGACCTCCAACACCACCCATGCAATGAACGCAGGCGTGGGTTCACGCATCGTGATGGCGATGGAAACGGCAATGGTATTGAGAACGCCGCCGGCAAAAATCGGCAATGTGCCAAACAGGCTTCCGATCAACGCAACGCGTATATCGTCTGGTACGTCGGGCCCGGAATAGCACAACCACGTTGTGAACCGCCAGCGAGGCAAACTAAAAGGCGCTAATTTGGTATCCATGGATCTTTGCTTTTTTTTTGCGCGACTGCTTTTGCCACGTCGGCGTCGCACTTCCTGCCTGTCATGGACTCAATCGGTATGTTCGAGATCTATCTAGAAACAAATAACGCCGGCGGTCTCTCTGAATCGCCAGGCTGCGGCGTTGACGTGTCCCCGGTATTTTCCCTAAGCGGGACGCCTGCACATGGGCGTATTCTAAGCCCGCTTACTAGCCGATAACCAGCCGCCCTGGCCTGATCAATGGTGAATCGCCTCTAAAGCGGCTTGTTGATTTGGCGAAACCGGGGCTTTCAAGGCAGGCGACGTGCAAGCCTGATTACGCCTTAACTAGCTTGACGGCGCTAATGCGATAATCTTTAGCTTAAGTAAACGCAGTATCCGGGAGAGCAATGCGCGGCCCAACCAAGAAACAACTGTCGATTATCGAACTGGTCGACCAAGGCTTGAGCGTCGAAGAAATCGCAATGCGCACGGGTAAGCTCGTAACCTCGGTTCATAAACAGTTGAACCGGGTTCGTCGCAAGGTTCGCGAAGGTCGCTACACACCAACGCCGCTTCCTATCGAATTGGCCGCAGCCACGCCGCGAATCTATCTCGCGGGTTTCGATGTCTTTCGAAACGACGCGCTTGCTCATGGCGAAACGCTCAAGGCGATGTGTCAGTCGCATGGCGCGATCGGTCTGTATCCGCTCGATGGCGAAGTCCCGGGCGAACTGGATCAGCTTGGCCAGGCGCAATGGATTTGCCGCGCGAACATGGAATTGATTCGCTCGGCGGATATCGTCATGGCAAATCTCAACGACTTTCGCGGCGCAGGTGAGCCGGATAGCGGCACCGCGTTCGAAGTCGGATTTGCCGCCGCGCTGAACAAGCCGATATGGGCTTACACGGGCGATAACCGGACGTTGATCGAGCGTGTATCGGTTAGGAAAGAAGGCGGCGCTTCGTATTGCGCCAGTGGTTTTGTGGTCGAGGATTTCGGTTTGAGTCTGAACCTGATGCTTGCGTGTACGGCACGCCTTGTTGTGGGCGGCCCGGAAAAATGTCTGGATAGCATGGCCGCCGAAGGACTCATTTAACATACGGCCTAAGCACGCACGATTGTCACGCCCGATTTCTCCAGCGGTTTTGTCAGCGCCGGATCGGTCGCCATCTCGACAATGATCGTCTGGGCAAGCGCGAGCCCTCCAATCACGAATTGCGAAGCGGCGTTGATCTTGTCCGAAGACGCCAGCACCACCGTCTCGGCCGCACGCGCCGCGAGCGCCCGCTTTACATACGCCTCTTCGTAATCGCCTGTGCTCAATCCCGCCGTAGGGTGCACGCCGGTGACACCCATGAAATAGATATCCGCCTGAATATGCGACATGGCTTCGATCGCCGCGGCGCCGACCGTCACGATGGAATGCTTGAAGAGCCGCCCGCCGATCACAAGCACTTCTATCAGCGGATGATCGATCAGCCCGACAGCCACGCTCGGGCTGTGCGTCACGACCGTCGCTTGCAAGTCGCGGGGGATTTGCCGGATCAGTTCGGCGGACGTCGTGCCGCCATCGATGATCACGACCTGCCCTTTTCCGATCATAGCCGCCGCTGCACCCGCAATCGCGCGTTTGGCCGATGACTCGATCTGTCGCCGCTCGGCAAACGGCGCCACCGCGCTCGATGCCGGCAACGCGCCGCCATGCACGCGCTGCAATAGTCCCTCGCCGGCCAGTTCGCGCAGGTCGCGCCGCACGGTGTCCTCGGATACATCGAAGGTCTCGCTGAGTTGCTTCGCGAGCACCTGGCCGTCGCGCGCCAGCGCATCGAGGATCGCTTTCTTTCGTTGGGACGTCAGCATGGTTGAAAACTCATTTGCACGAAACATCTTGATATTGCACGAATTTGCACGATACCATGAATGCTCCTTTTTCGCGATACCGGAGCAAAACCGATGGTCACTACAAAAGACAGAGTCCGCATCATCGAAACGACCGTCCTCTCAAATGACTGGTACATCCTGAAGAAAACCACCTTCGACTTCCTGCGCAGCGATGGCGTCTGGCAGCGTCAAAGCCGCGAGACCTATGACCGCGGCAACGGTGCGACCATCCTTCTCTTCAACCGCGAACGGCAGACAGTCGTGCTGACGCGGCAATTCCGCCTGCCGGCGTTCGTGAACGGGCACGACGGCATGATGATCGAAGCCGCCGCCGGTCTGCTCGATAACGCCTCGCCCGAAGAACGCATTCGCGCGGAAGCGGAAGAGGAAACGGGGTACCGCGTGCAGAACGTCGAGAAGGTATTCGAGGCGTATATGAGCCCCGGATCGGTGACTGAGAAGCTGCACTTTTTCATTGCTGAATACGATGCGTCCTCGCGCGTCGGTCACGGCGGCGGTGTGGAGGCTGAAGGGGAGGATCTCGAGGTGATCGAATGGCCGCTTCAGGACGCGCTCGATGCGGTGCGGCGTGGTGAGATCGTCGATGCTAAAACGATCATGTTGCTGCAGTTCGTGGCGTTGAATCGCGTGTTGTGAATCCAGGTCGGGCAGCGCGTGTATCCGCCAACAGCTTGATGCGCCCGGATGCTTACCGCGGCGTCCGGCATCCTCTTGAATGAGTCAGTAGTGGTAGCGGCACGAGACAATATTGATCTGCGAATCCGCGACCTCGTAAACCAGGCGATTGGTTTCGTCGATGCGTCGCGACCAAAACCCTGTCAGGTTAGCCTTCAGCGGTTCCGGTTTGCCAACACCTTCGAACGGCGTTCGCTGGGTGCCTTTAATAAGCTGGTTGATCCGTTTAAGGGTCTTCTTATCTTGCCCCTGCCAATAAATATAATCGTCCCGCGCCTCGGCAGTCCACATGATGTTCAACGAACTCATGCGCCTGTTTCATCCAACTCGTGTGACTTGACCTTGCCCGTGCGCAACTGCTTGATAGACCGCTCGAGATGAGCAATATTCGCCGGTGATCGCAGGAGATAAACCGTCTCCATCAAGCTGTCGTAATGCTCCTGTGACATGACTATTGCATTGGGTGCATCGCGGCGAGTGATAAGCGTAACGTCGACGTCATCAACCACGTTATCAATCACCTGCTTAAGGTTAGCGCGAGCCTCGGTGAAAGGGATTGTGCGCATATTTCCTCCTTGTCTCTTCCTTCACTGACCAGAACACCAGTCTAGCATGCTGAACCAAATATGTACAACTACCTGTACATGAAGACGTTCGATTTGCGTTCTCGGCGCATGGCAGGCCCTCGATTCTCAGAGTGGAGATTTTGAGCGTTTTCCGCTAATCACGATGGCAAACCGCCCGCACTTGGCAGGAAAACACCAGGCATTCGGCGGCACCATAATGGCTTCGGACTTCGAGGCTGATCATGGTTTCGCTGCAACTATTAATGGTGTTTGTCGGCGCGCTTGCGGTGGTGTATGCGTTGCCCGGACCCGATATGGCGATCGTCTTGCAGATGAGCGCATCGCGCGGGCTGAGACACGGTCTATCGACGGCTGCCGGCCTCGCAGTTGCGCGCACGCTTCACGTCACCTTGTCGGCGCTGGGCGTGGCCGCGCTGCTGCGCAGCGCGCCTTGGCTTTACGACGGCGTGCGTATAGTCGGAGCGATGTATCTTGCGTATATCGCGATCCAGATTTTCCGCTCGCCGGCTTTTGGTCTCGATACGAACAACGCAGCATCCGGCGCGGCTTACACGCTGCGCTCCGCATTCCTGAAAGGCATGATGAGCAGCTTGCTCAACCCCAAGGCCCTGCTGTTCTGCTCGGTATTATTGCCGCAATTCATACATCCCGATGCAGGCGCGGTGTGGTCGCAAGTCGTCGAGCTCGGCGTGGTGCTGGTCGCGATGGGCGCTGCCTTCGATACCACCCTGGCGTTCGGCGCCACACGCATTTCAGGCTGGCTGCGCAGTCATCCGCGCGCACAGGTCGTGCAGCGCTGGACGTTCTCGGCGGCATTGCTGGCGTTCGCGCTGCGCTTGTCGTTTGAATAAAAGCCTCTAAACGATGGGACCGTCCGCCTGCTTGCGCCGGATCGCAACCATGATGGAACTGCCCACGATCAGCAGGATGCCCGCAAGCGAAACCGCGCCGACGGTCTCGCCCCAAGCGACGTAGCCGAAGATCGCGGCCCACACGATGCTCGTGTAGTTGTAGGGGGCAAGCGCGCTGGCGTCGGCGCGACGAAAGGCCATGGTCATCAGCAACTGGCCTGTGCCGGCGAGAACGCCGACCAATGCGAGGATGGCAAGTGAATCAAGCGTTGGTGTTTTCCAGGCAAACATCAGCGAGAACCCGCTGACAATGGCACCGATCATCGTGAAGTAAAGGACTGTGACGCTGGAGTCATCGCTTGCGCGAAGCCGCTTGATTTGCAGGATCGATAATGCGCCGAATATCGCGCTCAGAATCAGAAGAACCGGACCAAGCCAACTGGTTTGATCGCTGGTCGGACGCACGACCAGCAGCACGCCCATAAAGCCGATTGCCGCCGCGCCTGCATCGCGCCGCCTTAGTGTTTCCTTCAGCAGCAACGGCGCGAGGACGATCACGAAAATCGTTTCCGAATAAACGATTGCGACAGCCTCGCTTAGCGGCACATAAGGCAGGCCTGCAAAGAAAAGGCCAAGCGCGCACAACAAGGTGATCGCTCTTAGTGTCTGCGCTTTGATGTCCAGATTCATCAAGCGTTGCATCAGCGGTTTGCTGCTTTGCAAGCTCATCGCAAATGCGGGGAACAAGCCGAAAATCATGCGGAAAAATGTCACCTCGTTCGCGGGGTATCGCAGGCTTAACGATTTTGCGAGGGCATCGACTAACGCGAAGCAAAGCATCGCCGCAAGGATTTGCGTGACGCTGCGCAGCGGAACGGTATTGCTTTGCGCAATGGAAAGAGGCATTGGGTTCACGTTTCCGGAGAAAGAGCGCGCGGGTCGGACACGGCGTAGCTTATCACCGGGAAATCGTGAATTGGATGACGTGGCGGTCGAGCCGACGAGGGGGGTCGGCTCGCGTCA
>NZ_CAXTGZ010000075.1:0-16790 GCF_964243625.1 uncultured Caballeronia sp. | reverse complement strand
TGGCGTGGTCGTGATCGGGGGCTGCGATAAAAACATGCCCGGCGGCATGATCGGCCTCGCGCGCATGAACGTGCCGGGCATCTACGTGTATGGCGGCACGATTCGTCCGGGCAACTGGAAGGGCGTGGACCTGACCATCGTCTCGTCGTTTGAGGCGGTGGGCGAATTCTCGGCGGGACGGATGTCGAAGGAAGATTTCGACGGCATCGAGAGAAACGCATGCCCGTCGAGCGGTTCGTGCGGCGGCATGTACACGGCGAACACCATGAGCTCGTCGTTCGAGGCGCTCGGCATGTCGCTGCTGTATTCATCGACGATGGCGAACCCCGACGAGGAAAAAGTCACGTCCGCGGCGGAATCGGCGCGCGTGCTGGTCGAAGCCGTGAAAGCCGACCTCAAGCCGCGCGACATCATCACGAAGAAGTCCATCGAAAACGCCGTCGCGCTGATCATGGCCACGGGCGGCTCGACTAACGCCGTGCTGCATTACCTGGCTATTGCGCACGCCGCGGAAGTGGAATGGACCATCGACGACTTCGAACGCATGCGCAAGAAAGTGCCGGTGATCTGCAATCTGAAACCGTCGGGCCAGTACGTGGCGACCGATCTGCACAAGGCGGGCGGCATTCCGCAAGTCATGAAGATCCTGCTCGACGCCGGCATGCTTCACGGCGATTGCATCACGATCACGGGCAAGACGCTCGCGGAAGAATTGAAGGACATTCCGTCGAAGCCGCGCGCTGACCAGGACGTGATTTTCCCCATCGACAAAGCGCTTTACGACGAAG
The DNA here is from genome assembly GCF_964243625.1 of uncultured Caballeronia sp. Classification (NCBI taxonomy): domain Bacteria; kingdom Pseudomonadati; phylum Pseudomonadota; class Betaproteobacteria; order Burkholderiales; family Burkholderiaceae; genus Caballeronia; species uncultured Caballeronia sp. The sequence goes on along the minus strand of NZ_CAXTGZ010000075.1, from coordinate 16,002 downwards.
GTCATCTCGCGATCCTGAAGGGAAATCTGGCCACGGACGGCGCGGTCGCCAAGATCACCGGCCTGAAGAACCCGGTGATCACGGGCCCGGCCCGCGTGTTCGAGGACGAGCAAAGCGCAATGACCGCGATCGTCGCGGGGCAGATCAAGGCCGGCGATATCGTCGTGCTGCGTTACCTCGGGCCGCAAGGCGGTCCCGGCATGCCGGAAATGCTGGCGCCGACGTCGGCGATCGTCGGCCAGGGCCTGGGTGAATCCGTGGGCCTCATTACCGATGGCCGTTTCTCCGGCGGCACCTGGGGCATGGTGGTCGGCCACGTCGCGCCGGAAGCGTTCGTGGGCGGCACGATTGCGCTGGTCAAGGAAGGCGATTCGATCACCATCGACGCGCACAAACTGCTGCTTCAACTCAACGTGGACGACAAGGAGATCGAACGCCGCCGCGGCGAGTGGAAGAAACCCGCGCCACGATATACGCGCGGCGTGCTGGCCAAGTACGCCGCGCTGGCGTTGCCGGCGAACAAGGGCGCTGTGACGGGTTGATCGTCTAAGTTCGCAGCCGAACGTCCAGGGGCGCACGATGCAGATCGTGCGCCCCTTGTCTTTTATACTGTGGCGCAACCGGCCAGGTTAAAAACCAACGGAGACCACATGGCGTTCGGTATTCGATTGAGCAAATGGGGAATTGCGTGGGTGCTTGTTTGCAGCGCAGCAAATGTTCATGCGCAACAGCCGGCAAACTCCGATCCGCGTCTTGTGCTCGCTCAGGGCAGCAATTGCATGAGCTGCCATTCGATATCGCGTGATTTCATGGGGCCATCGTTCAAACATGTCGCCGCCCGATACGCGGACGTTCCCGGCGCCCATGAGATCGTGGCGCGCAAGATTGCGGAAGGCGGTGTGGGCGACTGGGGCGTCGTGCCGATGCCCGCCAATACGCAAGTCACGCCCGATCAGGCGCACGCTTTGGCGGACTGGATTCTTTCGTTGAAGTGATGTCCGAATGACGTCCGAACCCTAGCCACGGCCCCGCCGTTCCAGCTCGTCCGCCACAGCTTCCCGCACCCACTCCGTCAGCTCTGTTTCAAGCGCCAGCGCGACTTCGCGCGTGATCTGGCTGACAAGCCACGTGGAATGCTCCTGCAAGGATTCGCGGCACCGCTCTTCGATCAGCGTGCGTCCATCGCCGGTGAGGAAATGTGTAAACCGGCCGCGCAGCCGTTCCGCGATCTGGTCGGCATCGCGGTCGGTGCCGTGCGCGACTGCGCCAGGCGCAGCCACCGCAGGCGACAACACCGGCTCAGGCGCACGCGGCGCCACGCGGGCACGCTCGGCGCGTCCGGGCACGATGACATCGGTGAGAACAGGGATGGAGGAATCAAAGTTATCGGGTGATTCGGCCGTATCGGGCGCGGTGGTGATGGGCACGAGTGGACTCCGTCTTGATGGCAGGCACGCCTTTAGGATAACGGCCGGCGTTTTCGGGGATCATACCCTGTACGCGGCGGCGCGCCATCCCGGAGGTTTCACGCTCCGGCGCCCTGTTTGTAGTTGTTGAGCACATACCCGCGATCGCGATAGAACCGGTAGCGCTCCCGCCCCGCCACGAGTTCATGCTCGTCGTTGCCGACCACTTCCAGCAGCCGTTCGAAACGCGCGAATTGGGGCGGCACGGCGGCGCCGAGGTTCAGCAGGATCTGATGCTGCTGGTTCTCCAGCACCGTATCGAGCGACGCCGCCAGCAACACCGGCGTGTCGGCCGCAAGTGCGCTGTCCGCCATGCAATGCGGCACGAATTCGAGCGGCTTGAACGTCCACAATTGTTCGTCGAAACGTTTCAGCCGCTCGGGTTCGGCCAGCACGATCAACGGCTGGCCGCTCATGTACGCCTTGCGTGCGAGGCGGCAGGCGTACGCAATCGAATCGCCCACATTCGAATGAAAGTCGATCCGCGTCATGCCCGCGCCTCCCTGCCGGCGCCCGTAATGCTCGATACGCGCAAACTCATTACCCCGCGCGATCAACGAGGAATTGCGTGAGCAACGGCACCGGACGGCCGGTTGCGCCCTTCGCAGCGCCGCTCTTCCACGCCGTACCCGCGATATCGAGGTGAGCCCACGGATAGTTCTGCGCAAAGCGCGAGAGGAAACACGCGGCCGTAATCGCGCCGCCCGGCCGGCCGCCGATATTTGCAAGATCGGCGAAATTCGACTTCAGCAGGTCCTGATATTCGTCGTCAAGCGGCATGCGCCAGGTCGGATCGATCGCTTCCTTCGATGCATCCAGCAGTTCGCCCGCGAGCGCGTCGTCCTTCGAGAACAGACCCGTGTTGTGATGGCCGAGCGCGACCACGCACGCGCCGGTCAGCGTGGCGATATCGATCACGGCGGCCGGCTTGAAGCGTTCCACGTAGGTCAGCGCGTCGCACAGGATCAGGCGGCCTTCGGCGTCGGTGTTCAGCACTTCGATGGTCGTGCCCGACATGGACGTCACGATGTCGCCCGGCTTCACTGCGTTGCCGGCAGGCATGTTCTCGCAGGTCGGAACCACGCCGATCACGTTGAGCTTCAGCCCCATTTCCGCGATGGCGCGCATGGTGCCGAACACGGAACCGGCGCCGAGCATGTCGTACTTCATCTCGTCCATGCTGTCGCCCGGCTTGATGGAAATGCCGCCGGTATCGAACGTGATGCCCTTGCCGACGAGCACGACCGGCGCAGCCTTCGCACCCGCGCCCTGATGATGCATCACGATAAACGCAGGCGGTTCGATCGAGCCTTTCGCCACCGACAGGAACGAGCCCATGCCGAGCGCTTCGATCTGCTTCTGGCCGAGCACTTCGACCTTCAGCTTGAATTCCTTACCGAGTTTTTTCGCGGTATGGCCGAGATACGTCGGCGTGCAGACGTTCGGCGGCAAGTTGCCGAGGTCCCGCGTCAGGTCCATGCCGTTGGCGAGCGCCGTGGCGTGCTTGACCGCGAGCTTCGCGGCTTTTTCGTCGGTTGCGTCGATGCTGAACACAACCTTTTTCAACGCACGATCGCCGTTTTCCGGCTTGCTCTTCATCTGCGTGAACTTGTAGGTCAGCTCGCGCAGCGCGAGGATGGCGCAGCGCACACCCCAGTCGCCGGTGCGCTCGGGCACGGGCAATTGGGCAAGGGTGAATGCAACATTTGCAATCTTCGTGGCGAGCAATGCGCGCCACGCGGCGCGTGCCGCTTCCGCATAAGCCTTCTGGTTGAAACCGTCCTGCTTGCCGAGACCCACCAGCAAAATACGCGATGCGCCCAGACCCGTCACTTCGGTCAGCATCAGCGTGGAACCTGCCTTGCCGCTCATGTCGCCGGCTTTCACCGTGCGCGTGAGCAGACCCTTGGTCGCCAAATCAATCTCGCGGGCTGCGCCCGTCAACGTCTGCGCTTCGAACACGCCGAGCACTACTACATCGGCTTTTCCGTTAAGGAAACCATTTGCCGAGCCTTTGCTCCAATCACAGGCTTTTATGCTAAAGTCCATCGCGCTTATCCTCGGATAAAATCTTGGCTGAAGGATGAAAGCCGCAATTATCCGCTATTTTTTCCGAGGCGGTCACAGGTAGCGATGCCCGGATCGAATGTCTGCCCTCATGACTTCGTCCAGTTTGCACGTTTGTCATCGCATGGCGGCCAGATGCGGCCGCCAAGATGGGCCCGCATATCGTCCAACCGTCAGTCGCCGCCGGCTTCAAGCTATCAATCAATGATCTTCCAACGCTCCCTTCAGCGTGAACTCGCGTACACCGCCGGTGCCGTATTCATGGTGCTGCTGACCATCATGCTGACCACCATGATGATCCGCATCGTCGGCTTCGCGGCGTCAGGCCAGGTCGATCCGCGCGACGTCGTCGTGCTGATCGGACTCACCGTGATCGGTTATCTGGCCGTGATGCTGATCGTCACGCTGTTCGTCTCCATTCTTTTTGTGCTCACGCGCTGGTATCGCGATTCGGAAATGGTCGTGTGGCTTGCGTCCGGCGTGAGCCAGACCGCACTGATCAGGCCCGTCGCCGTATTTTCCACGCCGATCATCATCCTGATCATCTTCTTTGCGTTCATCGGCTGGCCCTGGTCGAACCAGCAGAGCAAACTCATCAAGGCACGTTTCCAGCAGCGCGATGAAGTGTCGCTGCTCGCCCCCGGCCAGTTCCGCGAATCGCCGACGAGTCACCGCGTGTTTTTCATCGAGAAGATGTCGCCGGACCAGGGGCATGTGCAGAACGTGTTCGTGACCAGCACGGAAGGCGGCAAGGTGAACGTGGTGGTATCGAAGAATGGTCATACCGAAACGCATGCGAACGGTGACCGTTTCGTCGTGCTGGAAAACGGCCGCCGATACGACGGCATTCCCGGCCAGCCGAATTTCCGGATCATGGAATTCGAGCGATACGGCGTGAAGATCCAGAGCCAGCAGTTCGTGAATACGCCGTCGACCACGGGCATGTACACGAACGAACTGCTTGCCGACCCAAGCCGCACGAATCTTGCTGAAATCGCCTGGCGCGCCGGGTTGCCGCTCATCGCGCTCAACCTCATGCTGCTTGCCATCCCGCTTTCGTACCAGAATCCGCGACGCAGCCGCACCATCAATCTCGTCATGGCCGTGCTGATCTACCTGACTTATTCGAACCTGCTGAACGTTGTGCAGTCATGGATCGAGCAGGGACGCGTTTCGTTTGTCGTCGGACTGCTCGGGCTGCACATACTGGTTTCGGTGCTGGTGGCGTTCATCTTCTGGATGCGCATTCGCAATCGGCCGTTGTTCCGGCTGTCGAGCCTCACGCGTTCGAAGGGGGCCTGACGCATGCGCATTTATGAACGGTACTTCGCGCGTCAGATTTATCTCGCGTTCATTTTCATTCTGTTTGCATTCTCCGGCCTGTTCTTCTTTTTCGATCTGATCAATGAGCTGAATACGGTCGGGCACGGCAACTACAAATTCGGTCTGGCGGTGCTTCGGGTCGCGCTGCAAACGCCGTCGCGTTTTTACGAAATCATCCCCGTCGCCGCGTTGATCAGCGCCATCTACGTGTTCGCGCAAATGGCTGCGGCGTCGGAATTCACCATTTTCCGTGTGTCGGGATTGTCGACCGGCAAGGCGTTGCGTTCGCTGATGAAAATCGGCATTCCGATGGTCCTGCTCACTTATGTTATCGGCGAAGTGGTGGGCCCCTACTCCGATCAGCTTTCGGAAAAGGTCCGGCTGGAGGCGCTGGGGTCGTCGGTATCGATGAACTTCGAATCCGGCGTCTGGGTGAAGGACACGCTGACCGCACGCGCCGACGGTGAGCAGGTCACGCGTTTCGTGAACGTCGGCACCCTCAATCCTGACACGACCATTGCGGACGTGCGGATCTATGAGTTCGATTCATTGTTGCGCCTGACCAATGTGCGCATTGCAAAAAGCGGCGTATTCCAGCCGCCGGGGCATTGGAAGCTCACGGGCGTGACGGACACGCAACTCGTCGATGCACCGCCGCAAACGGTGAATCCCGGCGACGCGCTGAATCCGGTTTATCGTGCGCAGCAGACAACGTTGCCCGAGTATTCGTTGCGCTCCGAACTGACGCCGCAGATTCTCTCAGTGCTGCTGGTTTCGCCCGACCGGATGTCGATGTTCAACCTGTTTCGATACATCCAGCATCTGACGGAAAATCATCAGGATTCGCAGCGGTATCAGATCGCGTTCTGGCGCAAGATCTTGTATCCGCTCGCGGTGCTGGTGATGCTGGTGCTGTCGCTGCCGTTCGCGTACCTGCACACGCGTGCTGGCGTAGTCGGCGTGAAGGTGTTTGGCGGCATCATGATCGGCATGAGTTTCCAGTTGATCAACACGCTGTTTTCGCACATCGGCACGTTGAATACCTGGCCCGCGCCCGTCACGGCCGCGGCGCCTGCACTGGCCTATCTGATAGTCGGATTGATCGGCCTGCGCTGGGTCGATCGGCACTAGAGACACCAGGCATCGGTTTTGCCCTCTGTGGAGCATGCAATGAGCAAGCACGGCATGATTTTGTTTGGTCACGGCGCACGTGATCCGCGTTGGGCCGAGCCCTTCGAACGCCTCGCGACAAAGCTGCGCGCCCAGCGCAGCGATCCGGTTTCCCTCGCGTTCCTCGAATTGATGACGCCGGATTTGCCCATGGCGATCGAAAAGCTTGGGTCGGACGGGTGTGATGTCGTTACCGTCGTGCCCGTGTTTTTTGGCCAGGGCGGCCATATCCGGCGGGATCTTCCTGAGTTGCTGGATCGATGCCGCGCAATGTTTCCATCGGTCGAGATCAAGTGCGCGGTGGCGGTCGGGGAAGATGAAGCGGTGCTGGACGCAGTTGCGCAGTATTGCCTGCGCCAGATCGGATAAGCTCGGCAGATTCAAGCGCTTCGAGCCTTGCGCACCCTATTGAAATAGCAAAAACAGTCATATCTGACCAATTAAACCGGTTTATTGGTCAGATATGACTATTTTTTCGCTCAACAAGATTGATGTCGTGTCGAATTTGTCTATACTGACTAATTAAGTGGGTTTATATGTCAGATAAGACAAAATGAAACGCAACAACAAGGACTTCATCTCTCCTGAACTGGACCAGCGGGCGACCTCGTTCGGCCGCGCGGTTGCCGCCGCACGCATCGCGCGCAACATGACGCGGCAAGACTTTTCCGAGCGGGCCAACATGAGCCCGAGCACCCTGGCACGCATTGAAAGCGGCGACGTCTCCGTGAGTTTCGCATCCTGGCTTCAGGCATTCGACCGTGCAGGCCTTCTCGGTACGCTCGAGCCGCTTGCCAATCCCCAGAACGACCGGATAGGCGAAGCACGCCGCCAGATAGAGTCCCGTGTGCGCCCACGCAAGAGCGCAGCGAAGACGGACGACTATGATTTTTAATACCTCGACGTGGAGCAAATACGTCTTCATTACGCTGGAAGGGTCGTCGGAGGCCGTACCTGCCGGCAAGCTCGAACTCCTCGAGGAAGGAATCAGACCGACTGCATCGACTTTCGTCTATGGAAACAAGTATCTGCAACGCGCGAACGCTACGGCCGTAGACCCGGTCAGCATGCCGTTGAGCGAGGCAAAAAAAACAAAAGAAGTGGTGTTTCAACCACCAGCGGGACTGGCGTTATTTGGCGCGATTCGCGACGCGGCGCCGGACTCCTGGGGCCGGCGGGTTATCGAGAATATGCTGCGGGCAGCGCCCGATGGTCTGCCCGAGACCGAATATCTCGCTCATGCCGGTCCGCACCGCACGGGCGCGCTCGATTTCAGGGACTCGCCGACCTCACCTGCGGAGCCGGGCAAATTGCCGGATGCAAAAGCGCTGACCTATCTACTCGATGCCGCCGCGATGATTCAGGAAGGCAAGCCGGTTCCGAAGAAACTGCAATTGCTCTTTAGCGTAGGCGCGACGTTCGGCGGCGCAAGGCCAAAAGCCGTGCTGCTCGACGATAACCGCCAGTGGGTCGCAAAATTCCCGGTTGCCCGCGACGGTTTCAACGTGCCGCTGGTAGAACGCGCGACGCTGGAGCTTGCCCGTCAGTGCGGCATGCGAGTGCCGGCGACCCGGTCCGTTCACCTTCCCGACGGACGCGATGTCATGTTGATCGAGCGGTTCGACCGCGTGCCGTTGCCGGAGGGTAGCTTTGGCAAACGGCACGTCGTCAGCGCTCTAACCATGCTCAAGATGCACGAAAGCGATACTGCCTCTGCCAGCTACACGGATCTGTCGGATACGCTGAGCGAGCGCGGCGCGGTTGGTTTTGTCGCGGCTGACAAGCTCGAACTGTTCAAACGCATGGTGTTCAACATCCTCGTGACGAACGACGACGATCACCTTCGTAATCATGCATTTGTGTGGGACGGTGCGAACAAGGGTTGGCGCCTGAGCGAGCTTTACGATGTAGTCCCGAAGCCGCAGGTCGGCTCCGAACGTTTCCTGGTGCTAGGCGTCGGTCCGGCAATGGGCCGCCTGGCGACGCTCGATAATGCTCTCTCCGCTGCGGGGCGGTTCGGGCTTCTCAAACACGCTGCAGCGGAAATCATCCAGCATCTGTCGAGCGTAGTACGCGAGTGGCGAACCTACTTCGAGGCGTTCGATGTCCCCAAGTCCGAGTGCGACAAGATCGCCTCAGCGTTTCGCAAACCGCAGAGCATAGGGCTGCGCGAAGTCGAGAAGGTTTAGCGCAATAAAAAAGTCCCCTGCCGGTCATCGACCGGCAGGGGACTTTCAATCGAAAGACATCAAGCCGCCGCTTGCAAGGCCGCTTTCACCTGACCGGTTTCTGCCAGCGCGCGCTCCGCGAACGCCTCACCGATCATCAGCAAACTCGGCTGCGATGCATCGAGCCAATCCTGTGCGTCACCACGTGCCATTTCACCCAGCGTCAGCGTCAACGAACGCTCGCGCTCGGTACTGCAGGCCTCGACGATAGCAACCGGCGTCGATCCCGCCCGTCCTGCATCGATCAATTGCTGCGCAATCTCCGGCGCGCTGTCGCGGCCCATGTAGAACACGAGAGAATCGGCGCTGGCCTGCTCGCGGATCTCGTCGCTGTCCGGCGCGCGGCTATAGGTCGCCAACGCCACGCTCCGCGATACCCCGCGCAACGTGAGCGAGCGCTTCAGCGTCGCGGCGCTCGCCAGCGCGGCCGTGATCCCCGGCACCACTTCATATTCGATACCCGTGGCTTCGAGTGCGCGCATTTCTTCATCGGCGCGACCGAAAAGCATGGGGTCGCCTCCCTTCAAACGCACGACGATGTCATGCTCGCGCGCGGCATCGACGATCTGCTTGTTGATGAAATGCTGCGCCGTCGAACGCTGTCCGCAACGCTTGCCGACGGCGATCCGATGCGCGTCGGGCGCGTAGTCAAGCATGGCGGGCTCGATCAGCGCATCGTGCAGAACCACTTGCGCCTGGCTCAGCAGCCGGGCGCCGCGAACCGTGATCAGGTCTGCAGCACCAGGCCCCGCGCCGATCAGATAAACCTTACCCATAGTCATTGCTCAGGCTGAGAACGAGCGAATCATCCCGGCCGCAACCGTGTGATGTGTCGCTTCATCGATAAGAACGAACGCGCCGGTGCCCTGATGCGTATCGTAGGCATCGCAGACGATCGGCTTTTGCAGCGTCAGCGCCACGCGGCCGATGTCGTTCATGTTCAGATCACGACGATCAACCGAATGCAACAGCGTATGCACGTCCAGCACTTCCTTGATCGCACCGATCCGCGCGAACACCGTGTTCGTGGTCTGCTTGAGCAAGTACTTGCGTTGCGGTGAAAGCGGTTCTTCGTCGAACCAGCAAAGGTCGGCATCGAGCTTTTTCGCCGGCTCCACCTTCACGCCGGTCGCGTTGCGCGGCACGAACGTATCGCCGCGCGAGACATCGATATCTTCGGCAAGGCGGATGGTCACCGTCTGGCCCGCGAACGCGCGATCTACTTGCCCGACACCGCCCGGCACCGGCGCAATGATCTCGGCCACCGTGGCATCCCGGTTGGCGGGCAGAACGGTGATGGAATCGCCGAGCTTCACTTCGCCCGACTCCACGCGTCCCATGTAGCCGCGGAAATCGTCGGCCTTGTTGCCGTCCTGACGCGCGACCCATTGCACCGGAAAGCGCAGCGCCTGCTCGACAGGCTGCGCTACCGGCAATGCTTCGAGCAGATCGAGCAGCGGTTCGCCTGCGTACCACGGCATGCGTTCGCTGGCGGTCACGATGTTGTCGCCCTTCAACGCCGATACCGGCACGAAGCGCACATTGCTGATATTGAGCCGGCGCGCGAGCTCGACATAAGCATCGCGGATCTCGTTGAAACGCGACTCGCTGAAGTCGATCAGGTCCATCTTGTTGATCGCGACGATCACGTGCTGCAGCCCGAGCAACTTGACGATCGCGCTATGACGCACGGTCTGCGGCAGCAATTGCGCAACGCCGTCCTTGAACGTGACGCGCGTGGCGTCCACGAGAATGATCGCGGCATGCGCCGTGGATGCGCCCGTCACCATGTTGCGCGTGTACTGCTCGTGTCCGGGGGTATCGGCGATGATGAACTTGCGCTTCGCCGTCGCGAAATAGCGGTATGCCACGTCGATGGTGATGCCCTGCTCGCGCTCGGCTTCGAGGCCGTCGGTCAGCAGCGACAGGTCGATTTCATCGCCGACGGTGCGCTTGTTCTTCGCGCGCGACAACGCCGACAACTGATCCGACAACACCGCCTTGCTGTCGAACAGCAAGCGGCCGATCAGCGTGCTCTTGCCGTCGTCCACACTGCCCGCGGTGATGAAGCGCAACACGCCGAGGTCTTCGGGTTGATGAATGCTCATGATGTTTCCCTGTTCCTTGTGCCAGCGTGAGGCTTAGAAATAACCTTGTTTCTTGCGCGTTTCCATGGCCGCCTCGGACGCTTGGTCGTCCATGCGCGTGGCGCCGCGTTCCGTGATTTCCGTCACGGCCGTTTCCGCGATGATCTTCTCGACGTCGTCAGCGTCGCTTGCAACCGGGCACGTGCAACTGATGTCGCCAACGGTACGGAAACGCACTTGCGCCACCTCCGATACTTCCCCTTCCTGCAGCGGCGTGAGCGGCGTCAGTGGCACGAGCAGGCCGTTGCGTCGGATGATCTCGCGATCATGCGCGTAATAGATCGACGGCAACTCAAGCTTCTCGCGTCCGATGTATTGCCAGATATCCAGTTCGGTCCAGTTCGAGATAGGGAACACGCGCAAGTGCTCGCCGTTATGCAAACGCGCGTTATAGATGCTCCACAATTCCGGGCGCTGCGCTTTCGGGTCCCACTGGCCGAACTCATCGCGGAAAGAGAAGATGCGTTCTTTCGCACGGGCCTTTTCTTCATCCCGACGCGCGCCGCCGATCAGCGCCGTATAACCATGTTCTTCGATGGTCTCGAGCAATGTCACCGCTTGCGCCGCGTTACGCGAGTCCGTTTCGCGACGCAGGCGCACGGTGCCTTTCTTGATCGAATCCTCGACGTGACCGACCACCAGTTCAGCGCCAATTTCAGCGGCGCGGCGATCGCGGAAGTCGATGACCTCATTGAAGTTGTGGCCCGTGTCGATATGAACCAGCGGAAACGGCAGCACGGTCTTGCGGCCCGCGCCCAGGCCAAACGCCTTCAACGCAAGATGCAGCACGACGACCGAATCCTTGCCGCCCGAGAACAGCAGCGCGGGCTTGCTGCATTCGGCGACGAGTTCGCGCAGGATATGAATCGACTCAGCTTCGAGCCAGTCCAGATGGTCCATCCGCGTCCCGCGATTGGCGATGGGCGCGTTGACTGTTGAATCGAGCGTGCTGCTCATATGCGTCGTTCCTCGGTTACTTTGCACGGCACCAGATGGAGGCGCCGTGCGTCAATATCAAATACGTTCAGAGCGCCGAACTGGGCGCGACGCTCCGGTCTTCCACGATCTTGATGTTCGTGACGTGCAAGCCGCATTCCTTCGTATCCCGCGACTCCCACCACCAGCGGCCGGCCCGGCTGTCTTCGCCGGGACGGATTGCGCGCGTGCATGGCTCGCAGCCAATGCTCGGATAACCACGCGCATGCAGCGGGTTCACGGGGACATCGAAGGCTTTCAGATAAGCCCAGACTTCTGCCTCGGTCCAGTCCGCAAGCGGATTGAACTTGGCGATACTGCGCGGTGCATCGTGTTCTTCTTCGTGCAGTTCCACGCGTGTCACCGACTGCTCGCGGCGCTGTCCCGTGACCCATGCGCTCACGTTGCTCAGCGCACGATTGAGCGGCTCGACCTTGCGAATGCCGCAACAGCTTTTGCGTAGATCGACGCTTTCATAGAAGGCGTTCAGACCGTGGTCGCGAACGTATTCTTCGACCGCTTCCGGCTGCGGGTGAAACTGTTCGATGTCGTAGCCATAGCGCTCTTTCACGCGATCGAGCATGTCGAGCGTTTCAGCATGCAAACGACCGGTGTTGAGCGAGAAGATGCCGATCTTCACCCCACGCGAAAGAATCGCGTGTGTGAGCAACATGTCTTCGGCGGCAAGGCTGCTGGCTAGTTTGACGTTCGCATGGCGTTGCGCGATGGAATCGAGCAACGCGTCCAGGCGTTCGACTTTGGCTTGCAGTTCGACATTCATGCAGCGGCCCCGGCAGCTTTTTCACGGCGGCGGAACAGCGGGTTCGGATCGTCGACCGCGCCTTGATACGGGATGCTCAGTTCACTGAACGCGTTCAACGCGTCGTGAATGTCCTTGTCGGCGCGAACGGCGAACGCGTCGAAACCGCAGCGTTCATGAAAGCGCAACTGGTCGCGCAGCACGTCGCCAATGGCGCGCAACTCGCCGTTCCAGTGATAACGCTCGCGCAGCGAGCGGCCGATGCTGAAACCGCGGCCATCGCTGAACTTCGGAAAGTCCACCGCGATCAGCGCGATCTTGTCGAAGTCTTCGACCAGTTCGGCGGGTTCGTCGTCGGGAGCAAGCCAGACGCCGATCGGCTCTTTCTTGTGCGCCGAACCTAGCGATGCCTTGTGCGCTTTCCACCACGTGAACGGCACGATCACCTTGCCGGGCAGCAACGCATCGACAGCAGGCAGCGTACCGTCTTCACCTGCACGCACCACGTGCCAAGTGTCTTCAACCACTTCGCGATTCTTGATAATCGAAGCCATGTGCTTTATTCCTCAGACATGCGCCGGCTGGCGCGACGCGTACACGCGTTCCTTGAACGGCGCAATGCCGATACGACCGTACGTCTCGATGAAACGCTCGCCCTCGATGCGATTCTCAACGAAGGTATCGATGACTTGCGACACCACGTCGGGCATCTCTTCCGCCGAGAACGACGGGCCGATCACGCGGCCAAGATGCGCGCCCGTTGCGCCCGAGCTCTGCTCGCCGCCAAGCGTCACTTGATACCACTCCGAGCCGTCCTTATCGACGCCAAGAACACCGATGTTGCCAATGTGATGATGACCGCACGCATTGATGCAACCGGAGATGTTCAGCGTCAGATCGCCCAGGTCATATACGTAGTCGAGATCGCTGAAGCGTTCCTGAATGGCTTGTGCAATCGGGATCGACTTCGCGTTGGCGAGCGAGCAGAAATCGCCGCCCGGGCACGCGATGATATCGGTCAGCAAACCAATATTCGATGTCGCAAACCCCAGCGCCTTCGCGCGTTCCCACACCGCATGCAAGTCGCGCTTCTTCACGTTCGCCAGGATCAGGTTCTGCTCGTGCGAGACACGAATTTCACCGAATGAATATTCATCGGCGAGATCGGCGACGGCTTCCATCTGCACGTCCGTTGCATCGCCGGGAGCAATGCCCGTGGGCTTCAGCGACAACGTCACCGACGCATACCCCGCCACCTTGTGCGGCCGCACGTTACGTTCGATCCAGCGCGCGAACGGCTTGCTGTCGATGAGATGCTTTTCATACGATGCATCCGTGTCCGGCAGCTTTTCATATGCGGGCGGAGCGAAGAATTGCGATACCCGGTCAAGCTCTTCTTGCGTGAGCGTGGAAGGACCGTCCTTCAAGTGGGCCCATTCTTCTTCCACTTGCTGCGCGAATTTGGCGGGGCTCAGCGCCTTCACGAGGATCTTGATACGCGCCTTATACATATTGTCGCGACGGCCGTAGCGGTTATACACACGCAATACGGCTTCGCAATACGTCAGGAGATGCTGCCACGGCAGATCTTCCTTGATCACCGCGCCGACGATCGGCGTGCGTCCCAGACCGCCGCCCGCCAGGATGCTCGCGACGACTTCACCGGCCTCGTTCTTCTTCAGATACACGCCCAGATCGTGCACTTGCTCGGCCGCGCGATCTTCCACCGAACCATTCACCGCGATCTTGAACTTGCGCGGCAGCCACGCGAACTCCGGGTGGAAAGTCGACCATTGACGGAGAATTTCCGCCCACGGACGCGGATCGACGATTTCATCGGGCGCCACGCCGGCGAACTGATCAGCCGTGATATTGCGGATGCAGTTACCCGACGTTTGAATGCCGTGCATTTGCACCGACGCCAGCTTGCGCAGGATCTCGGGCGTTTCTTCGAGCTGGATCCAGTTGAACTGGATGTTGGTGCGCGTCGAAAAGTGGCCGTAATTGCGGTCGTGCTCACGCGCGATGGTGCCGAGCATGCGCATCTGGTCGCTGCGCAGATTGCCGTAAGGAATCGCGATGCGGTGCATATACGCATGGCGCTGCATGTAGAGACCGTTCTGCAGGCGCAGCGGACGAAATTCCTCTTCGCTCAACTCGCCGGACAAACGTCGGCGGACTTGGTCGCTGTATTGAGCGACGCGTTCGTCGACGATTTTCTGGTCGATCTGATCGTATTGATACATTCGGGGGCCCCAGTTTTTAGTAGTTCCGTCAGTACGGCGTCCTAGCCACGCCGCACATCAATATCAGTAGAGTCATGCGCCGCAATGCCGTTCGGACATTGCCCTCATTTGCTTATGACAAATACAGATATCGATATTGGAAAAATTGTCTCGATGGTAATAAACTTCCTATATATTGCAAACGACTGATAAATTACTTTGATATGCGGATGGGTTATATATGAATCTGCACCAGTTTCGCTTCGTGCGCGAAGCCGTCCGGCAGAACTACAACTTGACCGAAGCTGCTAAAGCGCTGTTTACGTCGCAGCCGGGGGTATCGAAGGCAATCATCGAGCTCGAGGATGAACTCGGAGTCGAAATATTCACGCGTCATGGCAAACGGGTACGTTCGCTGACGGAGCCAGGGCGGATTATCCTGGCATCGGTGGAAAAAATCTTGCAGGAAGTCGAGAGCCTCAAACGGGTCGGTAAGGATTACGCCGCGCAGGACCAGGGCAACCTCGTAATTGCCGCCACGCACACCCAGGCGCGCTATTCGTTGCCGACCGCCATCGCCGAGTTCAAGAAGCGTTTTCCCAAGGTCCACCTTTCGATTTTGCAAGGAAGCCCGACGCAAGTTGCCGAAATGGTCATCCACGATCAGGCGGACATCGCGATCGCGACCGAGGCAATCGCCAACTATAAGGAACTGGTCTCGTTGCCGTGTTTCCAGTGGCATCACGTGGCCGTGGTGCAGCCCGATCATCCACTGCTCGAGCGCAAGCTGTTGACGCTCGACGACCTGGCGCAATACCCGATCATCACGTACGACAATGCGTTCGCTGGCCGCTCGAAGATCAATCAGGCGTTCGCGCTGCGCCACCTGACGCCGGACATCGTGCTGGAAGCAATCGATGCCGACGTGATCAAGACATATGTGGAACTCGGATTGGGCGTGGGCATTCTCGCGGACATCGCCTTCAACCCGGAACGCGACAAACATCTTCGCGCGATGCCTGTTGGCCATCTGTTCGGCACCAACGTCACGCGGCTCGCGTTGAAACAAGGTGCGTATCTGCGCAGTTATGTATACACGCTCGTTGAACTGCTTTCGCCTTCCATGAACCGCAAGCTCATAGAACAGGCGCTTTCGGGCGAGCACGAAAGCTACGAGCTTTGATCGAATTTTCCTAACCACACCTCTTCGCGGAGACCATCCAATGAAGTTGTCGAAGTTCATGCGGCCGACGCTCGTGTTCAGCGCGGTCGCTTTTTTTAGCGCAGCGGCCAGCGCGCAGTTGAAGGTTGGCATCGACTTGTCGAGTACGGGGCCAGCGGCCGCTATCGGCATCACGAGCAAGAACGCAATGCTGATGTGGCCGAAGACCATCGCGGGTCAGCAGGCCGAATACATCATCCTCGATGACGGATCGGATCCGGGCGCCGCCGTGCGCAATATCCGCAAGCTGATCACCGAAGACAAGGTCGATGTCATCGTGGGCCCGAATATCACGCCCGCCGCACTGGCCGCGCTCGATCCGGTCGCCGAGTACCAGACGCCCATGATCACGCTGATCGGCTCGGCGTCGGTCGTGGAGCCGCAGGAAGGCAAGAAGGTGTGGGCGTTCAAGATGGCCC
>NZ_CAXTGZ010000074.1:0-16848 GCF_964243625.1 uncultured Caballeronia sp. | reverse complement strand
ACGCACTGCCTGTACTCCGGCCACCTTGCGCGGGCCCGCGCTAACGGCATCTCCTCGACGTCCCCGGATTCCAGGATCAGGCGCGTCGCTATCTCCCTTTCCCAATCGGCAACAAGGCGCGGAGGCGGCGCGGGTATCTCGACGGTGCTTGTCAGCACGACGTCACTCACATACCGGCTGCGGATGACCTCGTCGCTCCAGAACCAGGATGTGAGCCGCTGTTTTCGGGTGATGTGGTTCATCCGGGCATTGTAAATCCATCGAATTGTATGCCACTGCATCTGCCGCGCCGGGCGTTATACAGCGTTTCACAAGCCGCAGTTGCTGGAATAATTGAAGATCATGAAAGTCATTCGATCGATGATCGTTGCTGCTGTTGTCAGCATCGCCGAAAGCGTTCGCTGCTCCGGTTATCGATGTCGCCTGTTCCTGAGTCTCTAAGCGGCATCTCCATCCGGCGAGTCCGCGAAAAGTTTGTGATGCACGTGGCGAAGATGCGCGCGCATTGCGTTCTTCGCGGCGCGCGCATCGCGATTGAGGATTGCCTCGCCGATCTTCCTGTGATCCGCGTTCATGGCGGCGGGGATGTGCTTGTCGGCGTAGAAGGTTTCGAGGTGCGTGAACATGGGGCTGTAACGTTTGTTCCAGAGAACAGTCATGACTTCTGTCAGCACCGCGTTGCCGGTCATCTCGCTGATGAGCAGGTGGAAACGCTTGTCTTCATCCAGGAACGCGGCGTTGTTGACTGACTGCGCTTCCAGCATGTTGATGTTTCGCGTCAGCGCCTCGCGTTGCACATCCGTGCCGTTCTTCGCCGCGAGCGCCGCGATCTCGCCTTCGATCACCGCGCGTGCCGCCAACAGGTCGGCCGCGCTGAACTCTGCATCGGCCGCCGCGGGTTCGGCGCGGGTCGCATCGGGCTGGCGGACGAACACGCCGGTGCCCGTGCGGATCTCGACCCAGCCCGCTATCTCGAGCGCAATCAGTGCCTCGCGCACCGACGAGCGGCCAACGCCGAGCTGCTTCGCGAGTTCGCGCTCCGCTGGTAAGGCCACTCCTTGTGCGAATGTGCCGTCCTTGATCAGCCCGGTCAGCAGCGCCGAAATCTTCTGGTACAAGCGCTCCGCTTTGAGATTCGGCAGGTCCATCACGTCACTCCATCAATTGAATTGCGCGCTCAAAAGCGAGTCGCTATACTGCCTCGGCGGTCGAGTGGCCTGACCACCTGACCGCCTGACCAACGCACCGTCCGCGAGCATAGCATTTCGAGTGTTCACGTTGCATTCCCGGAAGACCAGACATGAAGATGACTTTTCGGTGGTTCGGCCCTGACGATCCGGTGACGCTTGCCTATATCCGCCAGATCCCCGGCATGTACGGCATTGTTTCCGCCATCTACGACGTGCCCGTGGGCGAGACCTGGCCACTCGCGAAGATCACCGAGTTGCGTGACACCGTTCATGCTGCGGGTCTGGCGCTCGATGTGATCGAAAGCGTGCCGGTGCACGAGGACATCAAGCTCGGCAAGCCATCGCGCGACGCATTGATAGCGAATTACGCGCAGACGCTGCGCCATCTCGGCGCGGCCGGCATCAAGGTCGTCTGCTACAACTTCATGCCGGTGTTCGACTGGACCCGGACCACGCTCGAAAAGCGTCTGCCCGATGGCTCGACCACGCTTGCTTTCGACGTCGATACAGTCGCGAACATCAATCCCGACGATGGCATCCAGTTGCCCGGCTGGGATACGAGCTACGACGCGGGCCAGCTGCGCGCGCTGCTGGCCGAATACGCCTCGTGCGACGAAGCCCGTCTCTGGGAAAATCTCGAATACTTCTTGCAGCGCATCATTCCGGTGGCGGAAGAGGCGGGAATCCGGATGGCGATCCATCCCGATGATCCGCCGCGGCCCATCTTTGGCCTGCCGCGCATCGTCAAGAATCGGGAAGACCTGGAGCGCGTGCTCGCTATTGTCGATAGTCCCGCGAACGCGCTCACGCTATGCTCGGGCTCGCTTGGCGCGGACACCGCCAACGACGTCGCCGCGATGGTCCGGGAATTCACGGCGCGCGGCCGCATTCCGTTCGCGCACATGCGCAACGTCAAGGTGAACGACAAGGGCGACTTCCACGAGACGGCGCATCGTTCAGCGGATGGTTCGCTCGACATGGCGGCGATCATGCAGGCTTATAGTGATGCCGATTACACCGAGTATATCCGCCCGGACCACGGCCGCATGATCTGGGGCGAGACGGGCAAGCCGGGTTACGGCCTCTACGACCGGGCGCTCGGCGCGGTTTATCTGAACGGACTGTGGGAAGGCATTCGCCGAGCGAAGGGAGTGGCTTAGCAGAAACACGCAAGACCGCAGCGCATGACGCACGCAGCATCAAAATCAAAAACGCTGTGATAACAGGAGACAAAATCGATGATCGGTTCAGGAAAACAGCGGTTCGGCGCGGTTGCGCTGGCGGTCGCGTCCGTTGCGACGTGCATGAGCTCGGCGGCGCACGCGCAAGTGGCGACCGGCGATACATCGCAGAAAAAGATTGCGCTGTCCAACAGCTTCGCGGGCAACGCCTGGCGGCAGTCGATGCTCAAGAGCTGGGGCGCGGTATCAACGGCGGCGGTGCAGGACAAGAAGGTTGCCGCCGCGCCGGCCTTCACCACCGCTGAGAACCAGGTCACCGAACAAGCCCAGCAGGTTCAGAACCTGATTCTCCAGGGCTATAACGCGATCGTGATCGACGCGGTCTCGCCCACCGCGCTCAACGGAACCATCAAGAAAGCGTGCGCGGCCGGCGTGGTCGTGGTGTCGTTCGATGGCATTGTCGATGAACCTTGCGCTTATCGTGTCAACTTCGATTTCAAGGGCTGGGGTGAAGCGGGTGTCGACTATCTCGCGAAGCGGCTGAACGGCAAGGGCAATATCCTGGAAGTGCGGGGTGTGGCGGGTATATCCGTGGATAACCTCATGCACGAAGGCGTGCTCGCGGGACTGAAGAAGTATCCGGGGTTGAAGCTGGTCGGATCTGTGAACGGCGACTGGACACAATCCGTCGCGCAGAAAGCCGTGGCCGGCATTCTGCCTACACTGCCACAAGTCGATGGCGTGGCGACCGAAGGTGAGATGTCGTTCGGCATTGCGCAGGCTTTCAAGGCCGCCAACCGTCCGGTTCCAGCGATGATCATCGGCAGCACGTATGCAGAGCTCAACTGGTGGAACGAACAGTCGAAAAACGGCTACCAGTCGCGTTCGCTGTCCAATCCGCCGGGCGCCGTATCGTTTGCATTCTGGGTGGCGCAGCAGGTGCTGGCCGGCAAGAAGATCCCGAAGGACGTGACCATCAACGTGCCGCTTCTCGAGATCTCCCAGGAACAGTTGCAGGCGAAGCTGCAGGCGACACCGCAAGGCGGCATCAGCGACGTGACCTACACGTTGCCGCAGACCGTCGCGCTGCTCGACAAGAAGTAAGCTGAACGCGCCTGCCTGCGGCGGGCGCGTCATGTCGTCACCAGACACGCGGAGCATGTGAATGGGCGAAATAAAAATGGCAGAGACAGGCGGCCAGGCACTGATCCGCTTTCACGGAATCAGCAAGACGTTTGGCCGCGTTCGCGCGCTGACCGACATCGATTTCAGCTTCTTGCAGGGCGAATGCGTGGGGATAGCGGGGCATAACGGCGCCGGAAAATCCACGCTCATGGCCGTGCTTGCCGGCGTATTCGAGCCGACGCAAGGGAAGATCGAAGTCGATGGCGCGCCATCGCCGCGCTATGACGCCAACGTCGCGCGCCACGCGGGCGTGCGCTGCGTGTTCCAGGAGTTGTCGCTGTGCGCGAACCTGAGCATTGCGGAGAACATGTGCATCGTGCATCCGCAATTGCGTGGGCGAGGCTGGCGGCGTCAGGCGACTGCGCTCATGCGCGAGAAGCTCGAAGAAATCTTTCCCGGCAACGGTCTGGTCGGCACAGAGCTCGTGTCCGATCTCACCTTGACGCAACGGCAGATGGTCGAGATTGCACGCGCCTTTACCGTCACCGACGCCCCGGTGCGCCTCGTGATTCTCGACGAACCCACGTCCTCGCTCGACGCACACACCGCCGAACAGTTGCTCGCCTTCGTGCGCAAGGCGGCGGAGCGCGGCATCACGTGCCTGCTGATCACCCACATGCTCGGCGAAATACAGCGGGTTGCAGACCGCGTGATGGTGATGCGCGACGGCAGTATCGTGAGCGTGCTCGGGCGTGAGAATCTCAGCCGCGAAACGATCATCACCGCCATGGGCCAGCACCTCGAAGCCGATAAGACGCCCGACGCCTTGCGCGCACGCGTAGAACGCGCGGCCGGTCCGCAATATCAGTGGACGCTCGGCTCCGGACGCCGCACGAAGATCGATGCGTCGCACGGCGAGGTGATTGGTTTTGCCGGGCTCGCGGGGCAGGGACAGACTGAAGCGCTGCTTGCCATCTACGAAGCGGCGACGAGCCGCGGAGCGGGCCACGCAAAGGTGGCGTTCGTGGCCGGCGATCGAGGACGCGACGGCATATTCCCCGTTTGGTCGATCGCGCAGAATCTCGATTTGCGCTGGCTGAGCGGCGGCACGGCAACGGGAACCAGACGCCGGCCGGGTTTCGGGCTGGTCGACTTTGCCGCCGCTCGCGCGGTCGTGGAAGCGTGGCGCGTGAAGATCGGTATCCGGGGCGCATCCATGAACGCCGGCATTCTCTCGCTCTCCGGCGGCAACCAGCAAAAGGTGCTGTTCGCACGGGCGCTGGCGTCGGATGCCGACCTGATCCTGATGGACGATCCCACCCGGGGTGTCGACGTCGGCACCAAGCGCGACATCTACCAGCTCGTACGCGACGAAGCCGCGAAAGGCCGTACCTTCATCTGGTACACGACCGAGAACGAAGAACTGTCGCATTGCGACCGGACCTACGTGTTTCGCTCGGCATCCGTCACACGCGTGCTCCACGCCGACGAATGCACGGAAGAAGCGCTGCTGGCCGCCAGTTTCGAGGAGCAAGCCGCATGACGTTTGCGATCACCCAGGCGCGATTGCGCGCGCTGCTGCCGGCCATTTCGCTGGTCGCCGTGCTCGTGCCCATCCTGTTCCTGCAGCCAGCCACGCTGAGCTACTTCGGTTCGAGCCTGCTGCTGAACCTTGCCGTACCGATCGTTCTTGCGACGCTCGCGCAACTCGCGATCATCACGGTCAACGACCTGGATTTGTCGATAGGACCCTTCGTGAGTCTCGTCGCCTGCATCGGCGCGACGTTGCTGGTCAAGCAGCCATGGCTCGGCGTGCTGGCCCTGGCCGGCTGCGTGCTGGCTTATGCCGCGGTCGGCGCGTTGATCGAGTTGCGGCAGATTCCGTCGATCGTGGTGACGCTCGGGCTGGCGTTCGTCTGGAGCGGCCTCGCGATCGTGTTGCTGCCGTCGCCGGGCGGCACGAGCCCTGAGTGGATCGGCGCGGCGATGAACTACCAGACGCCGTGGATTGCGGCGCCCATCGTCTGGTCGGCGTTGATTGCGTTGATCGGACATCTGTTGCTGATGCGTTCGTCGGCGGGCGTGCGCATTCGTGGCGCAGGGGGCAATCCACGCGCAATGCGCCGGTTTGGCTGGTCGCTCGTGCGCAGCAAGGCGACGCTCTACGGCATTGCGGGTTTCTTCGGCGTGTTGTCTGGCTTGTCGCTCCTGGGCCTGACCACTTCCGCCGATGCCAATCTCGCCTTGCGATACACGCTGTTGTCCATAGCGGCTGTGATCCTCGGCGGCGGCGAATTCGTCGGCGGCCGCGTGTCGGTGGTCGGCGCGGTGCTGGGTGCCATCACGCTGACGCTTGCCGCATCATTCCTCGCATTCCTGAACATCTCCTCGGACTGGCAGGTCGGCATGCAGGGCGCGATCCTGATCGTGGTGCTGTCGCTGCGTGTGCTGCTGCAACGCGGAGACCGCCAATGAGCCTGCAAACACCCAGCGAAGCGCATAACGACAAGGAAACGCCGTCGGCTTCGACGGCGAACGCCGGACTACTGACTCGCCTCAAAGGCATCCAGGCGCCCTGGGTGTGGTCGTTCGCGGGCGCGATCCTCGTCTGGTTCGCGATCGTCACCATCTTCGGCTTCTCGATTGCAAGCAACGTCGCGCAGACGGCGCTGATCTACGGCGTGTTCATGGTGCTGGTCGGCCTCGGGCAGATGCTTGTCATTACCTCCGGCGTGGGCAACATCGACTTGTCGGTGCCATCGACCATCGCGCTTGCGGGCGTGGTCAGCATGCATGTCATGAACGGATCGAACAACCAGATTGCGCTTGGTCTGGCGGCGGTGGTCGGCGTGGGAATTGCCGTCGGGCTTGCCAACTACGCGCTGATCCGGCTGCTGCGCATTCCGCCGATCATCGCAACGTTGTCATCGAGCTTCATCATCCAGTCGCTCGCGATCACGCAAGGCCGACAGCTTCCGCCACCTCCCGCGGCGCTCGGCGCGTTTGCGAATGGTCGCTTCGCGCATGTTCCGTATATTGCGCTGGCGGCGCTGGTGTTGTCGCTTTTGCTTGGCGTGCTGCTGCATCGTTCCAACTACGGACGAAGGTTGTCTGCGATCGGGCAGAACTCACGCGCAGCCTGGCTCGCCGGTGTCGATGTGCATTGGACACGTTGCATTGCGTACGTGTTGTCATCGGTGATCGCGGCGTTCACGGCGCTGCTGCTTGCGGCGGTGTCCGGCGGCGCGTCGCTCGACATGGGCGTGGAGTACATGCTGATATCGATCGCCGTGGTCGTGATCGGCGGCACGCTCGTGACGGGCGGAAAACCGACGATCGCCGGCGTGTGGGGCGCGTCGATGTTCCTGTTCCTCACGAACGCAGTGCTCAACGCAGTCGGCGCGGATGCGGGTGTCCGGTCGATCGTGTATGGAGTGCTGATCATTGCCGTGACGGTCGCGGCGGGCGGCAAGGCGCTGCGCTAAGCGAACATTAAATAAGGGACAAGCAGATGAAATCCGACGAGCTTGAAGTACACGATCCGCGCTTTCGCACACTGGTCCAGCTCAACGCGCCGCTGCAAAAGCTGACCAGCGAGTGCCTATGGGCCGAAGGGCCCGTGTATTTTCCGGCGACCGATTTGCTGATCTGGAGCGACATCCCGAACAATCGCATGATGCGATGGGCGCCGGGCATGGGCGTAGGGGTTTATCGCTCGAATTCGAACTACAGCAATGGCAATACACGTGACCGGGAAGGGCGGCTCGTGACCTGCGAACACGGCGGCCGTCAGGTCTCGCGCACGGAACACGATGGCAGCGTCGTGGTTCTCGCATCGCATTTCGAAGGCAAGCGCCTCAATTCGCCGAACGATGTGGTCGTGGATTCGCGCGGCGCGATCTGGTTCACGGACCCCGACTATGGGATCATGAGCGACTACGAAGGGTTCCGCGCGCCGAGCGATATTGGACGATGCAATGTCTACTGCATCTCCCCGGACGATGGCCACGTGCGGCTTGCCACCGATGATTTCGTCAAGCCCAACGGACTCGCGTTTTCGCCCGACGAGTCACGTCTGTACATAGCCGACTCCGGCGCGTCCCACGATGAGAACGGTCCACGCCACATCCGCGTCTTCGATGTCGCGAGTGACGGCGCATTGCGCAACGGAAGCGTTTTCGTATCGATGGAAACCGGTGTGCCCGACGGCTTGAGAACCGACGAGCACGGCAATGTCTGGACCAGCGCGGACGACGGGGTGCATTGCTACGCGCCGGATGGCACCTTGCTCGGCAAGATCCTGATTCCCGAGGTCGTGGCGAACCTGACGTTTGGCGGCTTGCACAAGAACCGCTTGTTCATTACTGCGACTTCATCCGTTTATGCGCTGCATGTAAGCGTTCGGGGCGCTGCACGCTAAGCCTGCATGAAGTCAGCGCCGGCCCGTCAAAGCCGGCGCTGCCCGTTCACTACTTCCCGTCCACGACAGCCACCACTTCCTCGCGCGTGTATTCCTTGTTCGCAAGCGATCCTGGCGGCGTCTTTGCCAGCACGGCGTCAAGCTCTCCAGGCTTCACTTCGAGCACTGGCATGCGGATGTCATGCGGCATTTTCTTGCCGGCCAGCAATTGCTGCGTGACCCAGAACGCAAACGTGGATGCCCCCGGCGGAATGGTGACGGACATCGTCTCGTAGCCGGTCTTCTTCTGTTCGGCCCACCACGCGAGTTCTTCCTGACGGTTGCCGAGGATGATGATCGGCGTCGGCCTGCCTGCGGCCTTCAGCGCCTGTGCCGTACCGAAGCCATCCCCGCCTTGCGTGAGCACGCCGTCGATTTGCGGCAAGGTAGGCAGGATGCCGGCGACCTGTTTTTGAGCGACGGTTTGTGTCCAGTCGCCATGTACCGAACCGACTATTTTCAGGTTCGGATATTTCTTCAGCTCGTCCACCATGCCGCGGTGAATTTCATCATCGACCGAGACGCCGGCGAGCCCGCGAATCTCGAGCAGGTTGCCCTTGCCGTTCAGACGCTTGGCCAAGTAGTCCACTTGCATCTTGCCCATGCCCTGGAAGTCGACGGCGATCCGGTATGCGCAAGGCTCGGTAGCGATGCCATCGAAGGACACGACCGTCACGCCCGCCGCGCATGCCTGCTTGATCACGCCGTTGAGCGCGGTAGGCGAGACGGCATCGACCGCGATCGCCTTGAAGCCCTGGAGGATCAGGTTCTGGATCTGCTGGACTTGTTCGGTTGCCTGACTTTCGGCCGTGGTGAAGGTGGGGGCGGCCGCGACGACCTTTTGCTTGACCGCTGCGTCTGCGACGTTGGACCAGCTCTTGAGCATCATCTGACGCCAACTGTTGCCCGCATAGTTGTTCGATAACGCGATTTTTTGCGCGGATGTATCGCCCGTTGCCACTTGCGCCGATGCCGGCGACACTGCCGAGAATGCGAACGCCGCAAAAACCGCACCGCTGAGAACCCTCCAAGCTGGTCTGCCTGATTGCACGTGCTGTCTCCTATCGTTAGTGATGTGATTCGAGCGCGCCAATGGTTCGAGCTGCGCTCGCCACCGTGTCATTTTGCCGGAATTGAGTGCACAGCAGTGGCTTGTTGCAGGGCAATCGCTGATCTTTCAACGCGTGTTCGCCTGCACGACCGTATCCTAAGAAAACAACGGACGTTCATTACCGGAAAATTTTTGGCGCTGGCAACATTTCCCCTTCACCAACACCTGGAGAAACCTATGTTCGAGGACGTGAGCGTACGACGCATCGGCGCCCATGAAGCAATGTCCTGTGTGGAAGCATTGGCCGACGTGCTGATCGATTGCGTGGAAGGGGGCGCCTCGGTCAGTTTCATGCTGCCGCTGTCGCGCGAGAAGGCCGTTGCATTTTGGCGCAGCGTTGGCGAAGCCGTAGTGCGCGCAGAGCGAGCGCTGCTCGTCGCAGAAGATCGCGAGGGACGCATTCTCGGCACCGTGCAACTCATCATGGCGCAGCCGGACAACCAGCCGCATCGCGCGGATATTGCCAAGATGCTGGTGCATCGCATGGGTCGCCGCAGAGGCATTGCGCAACAGCTCATGACGGCTGTCGAAGAAACCGCGCGTGAGGAAGGCAAGTCGGTGCTCGTGCTCGATACGGTCACCGGCGGCGATGCCGAGCGGCTCTACGCGCGGGCAGGCTGGCAGCGCGTTGGCGTTGTGCCGAAGTACGCGCTGATGCCGGACGGCGCGTTTTGCAGCACGACCTTCTATTACAAGCACGTTTGAGCGAAGGGGCTCATTCGTCTCAACCGCCTGTCACCGACTGCCCATCCATCCCCGCTTTCTCCGCCAGCCAGGCCCGGAACGTCTTGACCTTCTCGACGTTCCTGTCGCTCGTCCTGAACGATACAAAATGCGTCTCGCGCATGAACGGCTTGAAGTACCCGGCGCCGAACTCCACCAGTTCTCCACGCGCAAATTCGCGCTCGGCGAGGCGCGTGGTTTCGAGCGCCATGCCCATGCCATCGACCGCTGCGGAAATCGCCAGCGCACCGCGATCGAACGATGGCCGCGGCTTGTTCGGAAACTCCATGCCGTTGAGCACGAACCAGTCGCGCCACGTGACCCGGCTCAATTGTGAATCGATCAGCGTAAAAGCCCTGGCCTGCTCCTCGAGCGATACGTCGTCGCGCAACATGGCGGGCGAGCACATCGGAACAATGCGTTCGGCCCCGAGCGCATCGACCTGCAATCCCGGACGCTCGATCGCCGCGCCGTAGGAGATCGCGACATCGACTTCATGCAGACGTGTGAGGTCCACCGGCTCCGCGCCCGAAGAAAGCCTGATCGTGATGTCCGTGTGCGCCTGCATGAACTTGGGCAAGCGCGGACCCAGCCATTTCACAGCAAGGCTCGGTGCGCAATGCACGGCGAGCACCTGCGCTTGAGGCGCCAGCGCAACTTCGCTGCAGGCGTTTTCAATGACATCGAACACACGGCCGAGGCTGTCGAACAGACGCCGTCCTTCCGCCGTCGTCTCGACCCGGCGGTTACGCCGGTGAAACAGCGGCACGCCGAAATAGGCTTCCAGTTCCTTCACCTGATGGCTGATGGCCGATTGCGTGAGATGCAATTCCTCTGCAGCAAGCGTGAAGCTTTCAAGCCGTGCCGCTGCTTCGAACGCGCGCAGCAGCACGAAATTGGGGATGCGTCGCATGCCTGGGCGTCTCCAATTTTGTAATGGTTTTAATCGATACATGAATGGGGTTCATCTTTGTATGAACAGTCATCGTTTGTCAACAACTGCTGCAAAGCCGACAGTAGAACCCTGTAAAGCAACTTGATGATTCAACAGGAGAAAGCAAATGGCGGCAGTCATGGAAGCGGGTTCGGAAGTCGTGGAAAAGATCGTGAAGGACGGCAAGGTATCGATCTATCAGCCGGAACAAGAGGGTCTGATCTTCCCGGACTTGCCCGTGTTTTCGGACCCGGCGGCGCATCGGCAACATTTGAAGGAGCGACTTGTCGGCGCATGCAGGGCATTCGCGCTGCAGGGCTTCGACTATGGGTTCGCCGGGCATCTGACGGTGCGCGATCCGGAAAATCCAGGCCTGTACTGGACCAATCCGATGGCCATCCACTTCTCGCAAGTGAAGGTCTCGAACCTGATCTGCGCGGACCATGAAGGGCGCGTGGTGGAGGGCAATCATGCGATCAACCGCGCTGGCTTCGTCCTGCACGCAGCAGTGCACGAGATGCATCAGGACATCGTGGCAATGTGCCATGCGCACACGGTCTACGGCACGGCCTACGCCTCTCTCGGCAAGAAGCTCGAGCCGATCACGCAGGACGCGGCTGCGTTCTTCGAGGACCACGTCGTGATCGGCGATGAAGCCGGACAAGTCGCGGTGGAGAAAAAGGCGGGCCACAAGGTGGCAAACGCGTTCAAGGGCGTGAAGGCGGCAATTCACCAGAACCACGGTTTGCTGACGGCAAGCCGGCACAGCATAGAAGCTGCGGCCTTCTGGTTTATCGCGCTGGAACGCTGCTGCCAGCAGCAGCTTCTGATCGATGCAACCGGCATCACGCCAAAGCTCGTCACGCCGGACCGGGCGCGCTATAGCCGCGAACACGTGGGCAGCGAGTACATCGGCTGGCTGCATTTCCAGACGATCTGGAACGACCTCGTGGCAACCCAGCCGGACATGTTCGACTGACCCGTATCAAGCTTCAGCACAAGAAGTGCAGGACGACACGGCCACCTAGAACGGCCGGCGTCCCGCTCCAATCCGCCCCCAGGAGACAAGCATGATTCCCGCCAGTACGGTTTCCCTCAGCAAACGCGACGAAGCCGCCACGTTTGCGAAGATCACGTGGCGACTATTGCCATTCCTGTTTCTCTGCTATCTCTGCGCGTATCTGGACCGCATCAACGTTGCCTTTGCAAAGCTGCAGATGCTCAAGGACCTGAATTTCAGCGACGCCGTCTACGGCGCCGGTGCGGGTGTTTTCTTCGTGGGTTATCTGCTGTTCGAGGTGCCGAGCAATCTGCTCTTGCTTCGCGTCGGCGCGCGCCGATGGATCGCGCGGATCATGATCACGTGGGGCATCATCTCGGCGGGCATGATGTTCGTGACCACGCCCATGAGCTTCTACATCATGCGCTTTCTGCTGGGCGTGGCTGAAGCGGGGTTCATTCCGGCCATCCTGTTCTATCTGACCTACTGGTTTCCGGCATCGCGGCGCAGCAAGGTGACCGCGCTGTTCATGACCGGCATTCCGATGTCCGGCGTTGTCGGCGGTCCGCTTTCGGGCTGGATCATGACTCACATGGGCGGCCTCCACGCTCTTGCAGGCTGGCAATGGCTGTTCGTTCTCGAAGGCATCCCCACGGCCTTGCTTGGGCTCATCGCGCTCTTCTATCTCAACGATAAAGTCAGCGACGCCCGCTGGCTCAGCGCGCCGCAACGCGCATTTCTGGAACGCGCGCTCAATGAAGAACGCTCGCCTGATCTGCTGCATTCGGTGAAAGACGGCCTGATGCATCCGAAGGTCCTGCTGCTGAGCCTGATCTACTTCTTCTTCACGATGGGCCTCTACGGCGTGAGCTTCTGGTTGCCCACGCTGATCAAGGCGAGCGGCGTGCAGAACACGCTGGATATCGGATTGTTGAGCGCCATCCCCTATGCCGCGGCAGCAATCGCGATGGTGCTGGTCAGCCATTCATCCGACCTGCGCGGCGAGCGCCGCTGGCATCTTGCTTTGCCGGGGATCATCGGTGCGGCAGGTTTGTACTTCAGCGTGTCCTACGCCCATTCCACGCCGATCGCGATGGTCGCGCTGACCATCGGGACCATGGGCGTCATGACCACGATCTCGCAATTCTGGGTACTGCCGCCGGCCATCCTCAGCGGAGCGGCAGCGGCGGCGGGACTTGCCGTTGCGAACTCGGTAGGCAGCATCTCGGGCGTCGTCAGTCCTTATGTGATCGGGCTGATCCAGACCGCGACGGGATCGACCGGCAATGGCGTGCTGGGACTCGCGGTGAGTCTCGTGATAGGCAGTGTGCTGGTCTTCACGGTGCCCGCAAAACTGGTGAACGTTCGCCGGCGGGAAACGCCGCCGAGCGCTCGACCGGTGCTCGATGCCAGTCCTCAGACGCGAACATGAGCGGACGCGTTGCCGGCGTCGTCGGCCAGCACTTCGCCCAGGCGCCTGACGAGGTTTTCGCGGGCGCGATGCGTGTGCAGATTGGTCAGTTCGACGGCGGCGGCTGCGTCGCCGGCGGTGATCGCGTCGAAGATCGCCGCGTGTTCGTCCCAGATGGATTTGCGTTGCGCCGACGACTGCAGCACCGCGCCCATCACGCGGCGCAAGTGAACCCAGTGGAGATGCGCGGTCTGTTCGATCAGCGGATTGCCCGAAGCGCGGTAGATGGCGGAGTGGAAGGCCCAGTCCGCATCGATCATGGCTTTGACGTCGTCACCTTTCGATGCACGCCGGCCCTTCGAGATCAGCGTCTTGTCGAGCACCGCGCCGCATTGCGCCGCAAGGCTCGCCGCGAGCGAGTCGAGCGCGCCGCGGATCTCGTAGAGATGCGCGATCCAGGTGGCGTCTAGCGGCGCGACGAGCAGGCCGCGCCCTGGCGCGTCCTGCACGAGACCGTCTTTTTTCAGCAGGCGCAGCGCCTGCAGCACCGGTGAACGCGATACCGCCAGTTGCTCCGCGATCTCTTCCTGTGTGATGCGTGCGCCGGGCGCGAGGGAGCCTTCGCTGATGGCGTCGAGCAGCACTTTGTAGACTTCATCGACATAGTCGGTGCGTGCCTGGAGCTTCAGAAGTTTGGCGGCCATGATTGCTCTCGTAATTTCTGGATACAGAGTTCAAGAGCGTACAGGCAGTGTCGGGCAGGTGCAAACGGAAAGGAAAATTCTGCGCCCAAGCGTTTACCTGTAGAGACATGGCTGCATTGCGAAACTAATCTTTGGATACAGAGTTCGGAGTTCAGAAACCGATTTTAAAAATATGACAAAAACGCAGTTCCCCTTATCGATACACCCAGCAGAGGCACACATGAACATCAAGTCAGAAAAGGCGGAAGGGCAGAAAAGCAGCGCTGGCGGCGCGGTCCAGAAGAAACTGGTGCCCTTCGGCGGTTACTACACCAACAAGGTTCCGGGTCACGATCCCGAACTGACCGAAACCGGCCCCGGCACGCCGATGGGCGAATACATGCGCGCGTTCTGGCATCCGGTGTGCATGGCCATCGAGCTCACCGATACCCCGCGCTTCCTCAAGATCCTTGGCGAAGAACTGGTCGCATTCCGCGATGGCAGCGGCGCCGTCGGCGTGCTGCATGCGCATTGTGTGCATCGCGGGGCATCGCTGGAATATGGCGCGATCCAGGAGCATGGCATCAAGTGCTGTTACCACGGCATGGTCTTCGACGTCGACGGCTCCTGTCTCCACGTGCCGTTTCCGAACGGCGAAGAAAAGGAAGCCGAGAAATACGCGTGCTCGATCCAGCAGGGCGCATATAAAGCCGTCGAGCGTCACGGACTCGTGTTTGCCTACATGGGACCACCCGACAACGAGCCGCCGTTCCCGGAATGGGAAGGTGATTTCACGGTAGCCCCGACCGATGAACTCGTGCCCTACAGCAATTTCCAGCATTGCAACTGGCTGCAAGTGCAGGACAACGCCGCCGACAACTATCATCCGACCGCGCTGCACGCAGGCAAGAACGTGGTCAACGGCAAGTATCAGGGCACGACTTTCGACGAGGTCGGCGCCAAGTCCATGGAAGTTGCACCCGACATGCATTTCGCGCCGGTGCAACAGGGACGCAGCCTCGCGTGCGCGGGTGCTCGCCGCGTCGACAAGGACCGCATGTTCGTGCGCGTTCAGCATCAGGTATTGCCGAATCTGAGCCTGCATGCGTACACGTCGGAAGATGGCGCGAAGAAGAAGCTCTTCAGCCGCTTTCACATCATTCGCTGGACCGTTCCCGTCGATGATGAAAATTCGAAGATGATCGGCTGGCGCGTGATGGGTCCGGGAATCGATACACGCGGCATCGGCGATAAATCGCTGGTCGGTTACGAGTCGATCGACTTCCTCGAAGGACAGGTTGCGATGCGGCGTCCGGAGCGCTTCGGCAAATACAAGCTCGAAGAATTGCCGCCGATCCCGACGAATCATCGTGAACGCGAGCACTACAAGGACGCGCAATATGCGCCCGGCGATTACGAGGCCATCATCAGCCAGCGGCCGATCGCCGTGCATTCGCTCGAGAACCCGACCAAGTTCGACGCCGGTCTTTTCCTCTTCCGCAAGATGCTGCGCGATGCGGTTCGCGGGACGAACCCGGCAGCATCGGCCGAGAATTTCGCGGACTGGTTCAGAGCGAACGCGGGCTCGCCCAATAGCTACTGCTCGGGCAACGTGTTCGATCTGCCGGAAGCGGAGACTGTCGAGCAGGAAGTCGCCAACCGGCGCGCGCTGACGAAGAAGCTGGTCGCGATCTTGACGGATAGCGAGGCGCTCAAGGGCGAGGAGCGTGCGCAATTCGTGCGCGAGAAGTTCGAGTCGCTCGAAGCGTCGATGAAGGCGTGAAGGCAAAGGGACCGCGCGTGCTCGATGAGCGTTTGTCTGCACGCGCGGCCCGAGAAAACAATAGGAAAGTTCATGGCAAGTCCAGACAGCCCCCTTGACCTGATGGTGCGGCAGATTCGCTTCGAAGGCAAAGGCATCAACTCGTATGAGCTCGTCGATCCGGAGGGCGCCACGTTGCCGCCGTTCACGGCCGGCGCCCATATCGATATCCATCTGAAAGGCGGTACCGTCCGCCAGTATTCGCTCAGCAATTCACCAAGCGAGCGGCATCGCTACGTGATCGCCGTGCTGCGTGATGAAGCCGGGCGCGGCGGATCAAAAGCCGTACACGACACGCTGCGCGTTCAGGATCGCGTGAAGGTCAGCGCGCCGCGCAACAACTTCGAACTGGCCGCCGACGCCAAGAAGGTCGTGCTGCTGGCCGGTGGTATCGGCGTGACGCCTCTCAAAGCAATGGCGCACCGGCTGGAGGACGCCGGTATCGACTACGAGATGCATTACTGCGCGAAGGATGCGCGCTGCACGGCATTCACCGATGAACTGGCAAGCATCAAGACCGCAGGCCGGTTGCATTTTCATTTCGACAACGGCGACCCATCGGCGGGATTGAACATCGGCGAACTGTTGCGCGAACCTGCCGCCGATACCCACTTGTATTACTGCGGCCCTGCCGGATTCATGAAGGCGTGCGCGGCCGCGGCGCAACATTGGCCGTCGGGCACGGTTCACTTCGAACACTTCAAGGCGCCCGAGCGGGACCTGAGTCAGGAGGTTGCGGGCGCGGTGGGCGAGTTCATCGTGAAGATTGCGAGCACCGGGCAGATGATTCCGGTCACAGCAGACCAAAGCATAGTCGACGCACTGGACGAAGCCGGCGTGCCGATAGAGACATCGTGCCGCGCGGGTTTGTGCGGCACGTGCAAGGTGCGGTACTTGTCGGGCGAAGTCGAGCACAACGACTGCATTCTCGGCGACGACGAAAAGCGCGAATACCTGACCGCGTGTGTATCGAGGGCAACGAGCAGGGAACTTGTGCTCGATCTATAGAAACGAATTCGCCACGGCGGAGACATCATGTTCTTGAGCTGGATTCGCCGGGTGATCAGACGAATGTCGTTCGGCAATGCCAAGTTGATTGGTGATTCCGGCTGGTCGCTTGTCAGGTCCGATGACGAGCACGAGGATCACACATAGATGATCTCGATGCCGTTGCTGCTGATCCATTCGGCATGATGTTTATCGAGTCCG
>NZ_CAXTGZ010000073.1:0-16852 GCF_964243625.1 uncultured Caballeronia sp. | reverse complement strand
ACCTCAACCTTGGCAAGGTTGCGCTCTACCAGCTGAGCTACTCCCGCATCTTGCCTTGCAATCTACTGCCAGTCGTCGACTTACCATTGCCGACGACCTCTGAATCTGGAGCGGGAGACGAGGCTCGAACTCGCGACCTCAACCTTGGCAAGGTTGCGCTCTACCAGCTGAGCTACTCCCGCATCTTGCCGACTTCCTCTGCCAATTTACTGCTTTTGTACTTCATCAGACGCTGCGTTGCGATGTCTTGTTTCGCGTGCATCCGACAGAAACGAGATTATGGAGAACCCCAACTTTGGTGTCAAGAGCTTTGTATGCGCCCCATCACTTTTAACTGCAATCAACCATCTCGTACACAGGTTAAAGCATGCCGCCGCGCTCGCGTATTTGCGGCCAGGCGAGCTTCATGTAATAGAGCATCGACCATACGGTGAGGAATGCAGCAACGTAGATCAGCCAGAGACCCCACATGCGTGTATCGATAACGATAGGCGTACCCGATATCTTCAGCGGCCCGTAGAAGAGCAGCATGGGGATCGCGACCATCTGGCAAACGGTCTTGAACTTGCCCAGCGAATTCACGGCAACGCTCTTCGACGCCCCGATCTGCGCCATCCATTCACGCAATGCGGAAATGGTGATCTCGCGCCCCACGATCACCAGCGCAATCACCGCGTTCAGCCGCATCAGTTGCACGAGGATCAGCAGCGCGGCCGTGACCATGAGCTTGTCGGCGACGGGGTCGAGAAACGCGCCGAACGCCGATGTCTGGTTGAGCTTGCGCGCCAGATAGCCGTCGAACCAGTCGGTCAGCGCGGCGAGCACGAAGATGACCATGCCGACCAGGTTGCGATGGTCCGGGCTCATCATCACGTCCGGCAAATAGAAGACGCCCACGACGAGCGGAATCAGCACGATTCGCAGCCACGTCAGGAAGATCGGGAAATTGAACGGCATGGGCGTGACTCTTATTGAGAGGTGCCATTGTGCCGCGTCGACTTATATGTCACAAGCCGACGGGCCGGACGGCCGGACGTTGCGCTCAATGCAACTGCCGGTAGATCTGCTCGGCCAGCGCCTGCGAAATCCCTTCCACACTCGCAAGATCTTCCACGCTCGCCGCCTGCACGCCGCGCAATCCGCCAAAACGCGACAGCAGCCGCTGACGCCGTTTTGCGCCAATGCCCTCGAGCTCCTCGAGCCGCGACGTCTGCCGCGTCTTCGCGCGTTTCGCGCGCATGCCGGTGATTGCAAAGCGGTGCGCTTCATCGCGGATCTGTGCGACCAGCATCAGCGCAGCGCTTTCCTTGCCGAGTTCGAGCGGCGTGCGGGTATCGGCGAAAATCAGCGTTTCGAGGCCCACCTTACGCCCTTCTCCTTTCGCGACGCCAACCAGCATGCCGTGGTCGAGCCCCAGTTCGGCGAACACTTGCCGCGCGATCTCGACCTGTCCCTTGCCGCCATCGATCAACACGATGTTCGGCAAACGCCCGCCCGAAGGCGTGGGTTCGGCAACGTCCGGCTCATCCGATTGCGGTGCTTCAGACGGGTCCGGGACCACCGGCTCTTCAGCCGCCCGCGCCGCGGCTTGCGCGACCATCTTCTCGTAGCGGCGGGTCAGGACCTGGCGCATCGCGGCGTAATCGTCGCCGGGCGTGATGCCGGTGATGTTGTAGCGCCGGTATTCCGCCGTCTGCATCTTGTGATGGTGATAGACCACGCACGATGCCTGCGTCGCTTCGCCCATCGTGTGGCTGATATCGAAACATTCGATGCGCAATTGCGCGAGGTCATCCATTTCCAGACTCAACGTGTCCGCGAGCGATCGCGTGCGGGCCTGTTGCGAGCCCTGCTCGGAGAGCAGACGCGCGAGGGCGAGCTTCGCGTTGGACTCGGCCATGGACAACCACACGCGCTTTTGTCCCTGCGGCTGGCGCAACAGCGTGACCTTGTGGCCAGCCTGTTCGATCAGCAGATCGACGAGTTCGCGATTCGCCGGCGCGTGACTGACAACCAGCACCGGCGGAACACGATTGCCGATGTAATGCTGCGCGATGAACGCCTCCAGCACCTCAGCCTCGAGCGCGCCCTGACGCTGCGACTCGGTGGCAAGTTCGGATTCTTCGACCGCGCCGGTTTCGGCGATCTCCTCCTGCATTTCGCCGGTCGTGGCATGCGCCTCGAAATCCTGCTCGATCGACGCAAGCGTGCCCGCCGGCAACGCGATTTCACTGGCGTTTGCTTCGACTTGCTCGATGACGATATCGCCGATGTCTTCCGCAGTGTAGTCATCGGCCAGTTCCTCTGGCATTGCATCTTCAATCGCCAGCGCGGCTTCGACATGCGTCGGGAAGTACGCTTTGTCGCCGAGATGCCGGCCGCCGCGCACCATCGCGAGGTTCACGCAGACCTTGCCGCCGAGCGCGACGACCGCAAGGATATCGACGTCGTTGTCGCCGCCCACTTCGATAGCCTGCTGATGCAGCACGGTGGACAGGGAACTCATCTGGTTGCGCACGGCGGCGGCCTGCTCGAACTTGAGGTCGGCCGCGAACGCATGCATCTTCTGCTCGAGTTCCTTCATCACTTCGCCCTGCCGTCCGAGCAGGAAACGCGATGCATTCGACACATCGCGCGCGTAATCTTCTTCATCGATCAAACCGACGCACGGTCCCGTGCATCGTCCAATCTGATGCAGCAGGCACGGTCGCGTGCGGTTGGTGAAGACGGAATCCTCGCACGTGCGCAACTGGAACACGCGCTGCAAAATCTGGATACTCTCGCGTACGGCCCACGCGCTCGGGAACGGACCGAAATACTGGTTCTTCTTGTCGACGCTGCCGCGGTAATACGCCATGCGCGGAAACTTGTGGCCAGTCAGCTTGAGATACGGATAAGACTTGTCGTCGCGAAACAGGATGTTGTATCGCGGCGTGAGCGCCTTGATCAGATTATTCTCAAGCAACAGCGCTTCGGCTTCGGATCGCGTGACGGTCGTTTCTATCTTGCGAATGCGCGTGACCATCATCGCGATGCGCGGCGAAAGCAGCGTCTTCGTAAAATAGCTCGATACGCGCTTTTTCAGGTCGCGCGCTTTCCCGACGTACAGCACGTTGCCGTTCTCGTCGTAGTAGCGGTACACGCCCGGCAGGTGCGGCAACTGGGCCAGGTTCTTTTTAGGGTCGAAAACGTCGGGTTCGGTCATGCAGGGTGTCGTGCGGAGTTCGCGTTGAGGTCATATTGAAGCCGCCTGGCGGCTTTGAGGCCGGAGCGCGCGAATCGTCATCTTCAAAAATGCCAGTTTAGTGCAAACCACACTCGGGCTCTCGTTCACCATCGATCAAGCGGTTCGTCGCCGCTTCAGCACTTATGCCTGCTTCAATGGAAAATTCCCCGGCGGTGGCCGGTCATGCAGATGCCGAAATCGCGTGCGATATTTTTTGCGAAGTCATCGACAACTTCGGCGACATCGGCGTCTGCTGGCGCCTCGCGCGCCAGCTCAAGGCGGAGCACGGCTGGCAAGTGCGCCTTTTCGTCGATGACCTCAAGGCTTTCCACGCGCTCTGCCCCGCCGTCGATGCGACGCTCGCGCGCCAGGAGGCCGGGGGCGTCGTGATCGAGCACTGGCACGCGCCGACACACGCCGGCGACACGCTGCAGATCGCCGATGTCGTGATCGAAGCGTTCGGCTGCGAGCTGCCCGCCATCTACGTCACCGCGATGGCGCGCCGCGATCGCAAACCCGTGTGGTTCAACCTGGAATATCTGAGCGCCGAGGACTGGGTCGCGGATTTCCACCTGCGGCCGTCGCCGCATCCGCGCCATGCGATCAACAAGACCTTCTTCTTTCCGGGCCTCGGTGCGGGCACGGGCGGCGTCCTGAAGGAACGGACGTTAGACGCGCAACGCGAAGCGTTCCAGCGCGACGCGTGGTGGCAGGAACGGGTCGGCATCACGGCGCCTTCGTCCGAGACAACGGTGATCTCCCTGTTCGCGTACGAGAATCCGGCCATCGATACATTGCTCGAACAATGGCGTGATTCACCCACGCCCATTGCATTGCTGGTGCCCGAAGGACGCATTTCAGGCGCTATTGCACGCTTTTTTGGGCTATCGGGGTTTGCGGCGGGATCGAAGGCTGAAAGCGGTTCGTTGAAGGCCTACGCGCTGGGTTTTGTGGAACAGCCGCTTTTCGACGCCTTGCTCTGGGCCGCCGATATCAATTTCGTGCGCGGCGAAGATTCGTTCGTTCGAGCGCAATGGGCGCAAAAACCGTTCGTGTGGCAAATCTATCCGCAAGCAGACGACGCCCATCTGCCCAAGCTCGACGCCGCCCTCGCCCACTACGCAAACAGCTTGCCGGAGCCCGCGCGGGCTGCGCTGGAGCGGTTCTGGCATGCCTGGAACGGCGTAGGCGCGCCGGATTGGTCCGGTTTCTGGCGGTATCGAAAGCATCTGGAGCAGCGCGCGGCCGATTGGGCCGTGGAACTTGCGAGTCTTGGCGATCTGGCTGGAAATCTGGCGGATTTCGCAAAATCTCAGTTAAAATAAGCGGTTATCCAACGGCTTGCAGTCCGGAACAGACGCAACGAGACACAACGCGTACGTTTTCGGGCGGATTCCACGGTGGACGGGTGAAGCATTCAAGCAAGCACCCAGGCGAGCACCCAGGCGCGCGGCATGGCGTGGGACGGAACAGGCAGGGTAGCTGCAACACATCCAATTTCGAGTCAGCCGCCATCACCGCAGCGAACAGGCTCACATTTTCGTACAGGACAGTTTTTTAATTATGAAGACCGCACAAGAACTCCGCGTCGGCAACGTCGTGATGATCGGCAGCGATGCCATGGTCGTGTTGAAGGCCGAATACAACAAATCCGGCCGCAATTCCGCGGTCGTGAAGATGAAGTTCCGCAACCTGCTGGCAAGCGGCAACATGGAATCGGTGTACAAGGCGGACGACAAATTCGACGTCGTCCAGCTCGACCGCAAGGAAGTGACGTACTCGTACTTCGCCGACCCTATGTACGTGTTCATGGACGCTGACTACAACCAGTTCGAAGTCGAAGCCGACATGATGGGCGACGCCCTTAACTACCTTGCAGACGGCATGCCGTGCGAAGTGGTGTTCTACAACGAGAAAGCCATCTCGGTAGAACTGCCAACCTCGCTGGTCCGCGAGATCATCTACACGGAACCGGCCGTCAAGGGCGATACGTCGTCGGGCAAGGTCCTGAAGACGGCCAAGCTCGCAACGGGCTTCGAACTGCAAGTGCCGCTCTTCTGCAACATCGGCGACAAGATCGAAATCGATACCCGCACGAACGAATACCGCAGCCGCGCTTAAAGCCAGCGTCGCTTCGGAAGTCACGAAAAGCGCCCTTCGGGGCGCTTTTTCTTTTTGCTGAACATTATTGCCAATTCAGGCAAACTTTACCGGTTCATACTTCGAAATTACGATTGAAACGTGTCATTCGGTGCAAGGCGCGCAGCTAACTACCTGATTCGTCTACTTCAAGCCGATGGCACGAAACCTGCTCCAGTAGTCGTGACTGCGCAATGAACGCGCGGAATCTTTCAACTTTCATCACAAGAAAAAATGACGACTACAAAAACCGCTTTCGCACGCCTCGTAATTGCCGCTGTTTGTGCCGTTCCCGCAATCGCCATCACTGCCGGTTGTTCGTCGACGCCCACACATGAGTCGGCTGGCGAATACACCACAGACTCTGCCATCACTACCAAAGTGAAGACGGCCTTGCTGGAGGACCCGGGCCTGAAGTCCTTGTCAGTGAGCGTCAAGACGTATCGGAGCGAAGTGCTGTTGTCGGGCTTCGTGGATTCTCCGAGCCAGATTCAAAAGGCGGTTTCGGTTGCTCGTGGCGTGGAAGGCGTGCAGTCCGTCAAGAACGACTTGCATGTGAAGCCGCAGTAAGCGCCTTCCGGTCCGGCTTGCTCCATGTTGTTCGACCGGATGCAAGCCGTGCCAGCGCAGAAATCAGTATTGAGCAAGCGCAGGACGAAGACCCGGCGATGAACAGCGATAACTGGAACGCAATGATGAGCTGAGATGATGTCAGCCACAAGGCGGGCCGGCGTCTTCATTGCCCGGTACCGACGCGTTCGCCGCCGAGCGTCGCCAGATGGCGGCCGGCCCGGAACGCCATTCAGACCCACTTATTACGCCGTGTCCGCCATGCCACACGCTTTGATTGTCGAAGACGATCCGAACAGCCTTTCTGGCCTGTCCGCCATTCTCGCGGCCGACGGTTTTTCCGTCGATACCGCAACCACGCTCGCCGAGGCGCGTTCCGCCCTGACGCGCTTCATTCCGGACGTCGTGCTCGTCGACCTGAACTTGCCGGATGGCAGCGGTCTCGACCTGCTGCACAACCTTCCTGCGCAGCCGCCAGGCGGTGCCCTGCCGGTTATCGTGATGACCGGGAACGCGACTGTGGAAAGCGCGATTGAAGGCCTGCGGCAGGGCATCTGGGATTACCTGCTGAAGCCGGTGAACATTCCGCGCCTGCGCAGTTTGCTCGCACGCATTCCACGCCCGTACGAACTGACTGAGGAAGTCGGCGCGTTGCGCAGCACGCTGCGCGAACTCGGCCATTTCGGCAGCATGCTGGGGCGCAGCGCCGCGATTCAGCATGTCTACGACCTGATCGAACATACCGCGCCGACTGAAGCCGCCGTACTGATCTGCGGGGAAGCCGGCACGGGCAAGAAGGTCGCCGCACGTACCCTGCATGAGATGAGCCGGCGCCGCAAAGGTCCATTTGTTTCGTTCGATTGCGCGGCAGCCACGGACAGCAACGCACGTTCGATGGAAAGCCTGATGTTCGGTCACGAGCGCGGCGCATTCGCCGGCGCGGAGAACCGCGAGCCGGGCTTGCTCGAACAGGCCGGTGGCGGCACGTTGTTCCTCGATCAGATCGATGCATTGCCGATCGCCCAGCAAGAAGCCCTGCTGCGCGCACTCGACTCGCAGACGTTCATGCGCGTGGGCGGCAGCAACAAGATCGTGACGGATTTCCGGCTGCTGGCATCGACCAGAGTGCCGCCCAAAGACGCCGTCGCCGAGGGCAAATTGCGCGAGGATCTGTTCCAGCGCCTGAATGCATCGTCGATTGCGTTGCCACCGCTGCGCGATCGCGGCGATGACATTGCGCTGCTCGCCGAGCATTTCGTCTATGAGCTGAATCGCGAAAATCATGTGAGCGGCATCACGAGCGGCGCGCCCAAACGTGTGAGCCCGGATTTCATCCGCGAGTGCCTTGCAGCCGAATGGCCGGGCAACGTGCGTGAGTTGCGCGACCGGGTTCGTCGTGCGTACCACGCGTCCGGCGACGTGATCGAAACCCTTCGCGCCGATGAACATACGAGCGCAGGCGGACGTGGGCTGAACGGCACCAGCGTCCAGGTGACGGTCGGCACGGCACTCGCCGACGTGGAAGACATGCTGATTCGCGCGACGCTCGAAGCGGTTGGCGGCACGCGGCATCGGGCGGCGACGCTGCTTGGCATCAGCCCGAAGACGCTCTACAACAAGCTGCAGCGCATGAAGCTGGAGTAAATGCGTTTGAGTTTGAAAAAAAGCCGGAGGTTTCTTTCTCAGAAACCTCCGGCTTTTTGCATTCAGCCCAGCGCGCTCTTGACCTGCGCCAGCGCCTGCTGATATTCCACCTGCGACATCAGCTTGTTCCAGCGCCACGCGTGCCCTCTGGGACGCATGCGCTTCAACCGCGTCAGCGACGCCTTCGTCTGCTGGAACGTCAGCCTGTCGAGGACCTTCTCAGCCTCTTCCGGCTGGTTGCAGATCAGCACCATGTCACAGCCAGCGGTCAGCGCCGCTGTTGCGGCTTCGGTCAGCGTGCCGCCGGCGCGGGCGGCTTCCATCGACAGATCGTCGCTGAAGATCGCGCCATTGAAACCCAGCTTGCCCCGCAAGATGTCCTGCAGCCAGACGCGCGAGAAGCCGGCAGGTTTTTCATCGACTTGCGGGTAGATCACGTGCGCCGGAATCACCGACGCCAGCGACATCCCCAGCCAGTTGTACGGCTTGGTATCGGCGGCGAGGATGTCTTCGAGCGAGCGGTCGTCCACCGGCATGGCGACATGCGAATCCGCCGATGCAAACCCGTGCCCCGGAAAATGCTTGCCGCAATTGGCCATGCCCGCGAGCGCCAAGCCGTGGTTCAGGCTCTTCGCAAGCAGGGTCACCACGCGCGGGTCGCTGTGCAACGCGCGATCGCCGATCACCTTCGAATGCCCGTAGTCGAGATCGAGTACGGGCGTGAAACTCATGTCGATACCGCACGCCCGCAACTCCGCCGCGAGCACGTAGCCAAAGGCCGTCGCGGTCTTGGTAGCGAGCAATACGTCGCGATCCCACAACGCGCCGAGCTTGCCCGGCGCGGGCAGGACCGTGAAGCCATCGGTACGGAAACGCTGCACGCGGCCACCTTCGTGATCCACGGCGATCAGGATATCGTCACGCACCGCGCGAATCGCGTCGGTCAGTGCAACGAGCTGCGCCCGATCCTGGAAATGCCGCGTGAAGAGGATGATGCCGCCGGTCATCGGATGGTCGATACGGCGAATGTCGGCGTCGGAGAGCGTGGTGCCGGCCACGTCGAGCATGACCGGACCGGGAGTGCGTTTTAACGAGTTCAAATTGGATGCGGAAAAGTCAGGGGTTAGTAGTCTTGCACATTCGTTTCTGCGATCACGAACGACACCGCGTAGTCGCGTTCATCGGTGATGGTGACTTGCGCCGTGATGCCACGCGCCTCGAGCCACTCGGCGAGTTCGCCCGATGCCACCACCTTCGGCTTGCCGCTCGGCTCGTTGAGCGTCTGGACCGCGCGCCAGGTCATGGGCCAGTGCATGCCGAGGCCGATCGCCTTCGAAAACGCTTCCTTCGCCGAGAAACGCGTTGCGAGGAACGCCAGGCCGCGTACTTCGGAGCGCGCCTTGCGTGCGTGATAGACGCGCAGTTCGTCCGCGCCGAGCACCTTCTCGGCGAAGCGCCCTTTCGTGCGCTCCATCACGCCGGCAATGCGGCTTACCTGAACCAGGTCCGTACCGATTCCGTAGATCGCCATGGTTTATCGCGACGATGTGGCGGCAAGACGCGACGCCACCATGATCGCCTTCATCTCGCGCACGGCGTTATCCCAGCCGGCAAAGATCGCGTGCGCGACGATCGCATGCCCGATGTTCAGCTCCACAATGCCTTCAAGCGCTGCGATCGGCTGCACGTTCGTGTAGTGCAGACCGTGTCCCGCGTTCACCTTCAGGCCGAGCGAATTGCCGAAATCGACGCTTCGCGCCACGCGCTCGAATTCCTTTTGCTGCGTGGCTTCGTCGTGTGCTTCGGCGTAGCAGCCCGTATGCAGTTCGATAACCGGCGCGCCCGCTTCATGCGCGGCGCGAATCTGGGTTTCATCGGCATCGATGAAAAGCGAAACCCGCGCGCCCGCCTGCTTCAACTGCTCGCACGCGGCTTTGACGGCGTTGAACTGGCCGGCGACGTCAAGGCCGCCTTCGGTCGTCAGTTCCTGGCGCTTTTCCGGCACCAGACACACGTCATGCGGACGCACGCCGCACGCGATGTCGAGCATTTCCTGCGTCACCGCGCATTCGAGGTTCATCCGCGTTTTGAGCAGAGGACGCAGCGCGTGCACATCGGCATCGAGAATGTGACGGCGATCTTCCCGCAAATGCAGCGTGATGGCGTCGGCGCCGGCTTCTTCAGCTTGCAGCGCGGCGCGGATCGGGTCGGGGTACTGCGTGCCACGCGCGTTGCGCAGCGTTGCGACGTGATCGATGTTGACGCCCAGATCGATCACATTCGCGGGCGACGAAAGAAAGAAGCTCATAGGTTTTGCAGGTCGATCAGGATTTGACGGGTGGCGAGCGGCGTGCCGCCAAGATACACGTTCAGCAGAAAGCGCATCAGCGTTTTGCTCTGCGCGGCCGTCTGCGGGCGGCTGTATTCGTCCTTCTCCATGTCGAGAAGGGTTTGCCCCGCGATCACGGGCCATTGCGACGGGACATCGTCCGATGCTTCACGCACGCCGCGTTCGGGATCGAACACGTACTTCTGCCCGGCGACAACCGGCTGGCGCGTGATGGTCTTGTTCAGCGCCATTGCGTAACCGGTCTCGCGCAGCAACACGCGCTCGAACGATCGCAACGCGTACAGCGCCGGCTCGCCGTGCGCGAGACGCGACAACGTCAGCACGTAATGATTGAACAGCGCGGGATGCGCGTCTTCGCGTGCGCAGAACTTGACGAGCAATTCGTTGACGTAGAAACCGCACAGCAACGCGTCGCCGGCGAGCGGCAACATGCCGCCGACCCATTCTGCCTGCGTCAGGGTGCGTACTTCGCCCTTCCCCGTCCACGACAAACCCAGTGGCTGGAATGTCTGCAGTACGCCGCGCAGCGCCGAATGCGGCCGTTTTGCGCCCTTGGCGACGAGCGCAACGCGGCCGTGATCGCGGGAAAATACATCGAGGATCAGGCTTGTTTCACGATACGGATAGCTGTGCAGTACGAACGACGGCTGCTCCGCGATACGAAAATCCGAACGCGGCGCAGCGCGAGGCGGCCTGGGTTCTTTCGGTGCAGCGGATTTGGCGGAAGCTTTGGTCGAAGCGGCGCGCGTCCCGCGCTTTTTCGGCGCGGGCGTCGGCGGCTCGTCGACACTGAAGTTATCGTCGGCGAGCGGATCGGAGTCGGCGTTGGAAGACTGGGTCATCCACGCGTCATTCGTACCCATAGGCGCGCAATCCCGCTTCGTTATCGGCCCAGCCGCTCTTCACCTTGATGAAGGTTTCAAGGTACACGGGGCCATCGAAAAGCTTTTCCATGTCGAGACGAGCTTCAGTGCTGATCTGCTTCAGCTTCGCCCCTTTCTGACCGATGATCATCGCCTTGTGGGTATCGCGTTCAACCAGGATGGTCGCGAAAATCCGGCGCAGGCGGCCTTCGGTCTCCCATTTGTCGATCATCACCGTGCTCGTGTACGGCAACTCGTCGCCAGTCCAGCGGAACACTTTCTCGCGCAGGATTTCAGCGGCGAGAAAACGCTCGCTGCGGTCCGTTAGGTCGTCTTCGCCGTAGATGGGCGTTCCTTCCGGGAGATACGGCTTCACCACCGCCATCAGACGCGTGATGTCGTCGGGATGCTTCGCGGTCATCGGCACGATTTCCTTGAAGTCGTGCAATGCGCTCATCTTCTGCATGAACGGGAACAGCGTCTCCTTGTCGTTCACGTGATCCAGCTTGTTTGCGATCAAAAGGCACGGCGTGTCGTTCGGGATCAGGTCGAGCACTTTTTGGTCGTCCGGCCCGAAACGGCCAGCTTCGATCACGAACAGGATGGCATCGACCGCTGTCAGCGTGGAAGTTACAGCACGGTTCAGCGAGCGGTTCAGTGCGCCGCTGTGCTTAGTCTGGAAGCCGGGGGTATCGACAAAGATGTACTGTGCGTCGTCCAGCGTACGAATGCCGGTGATCCGATGCCGCGTGGTCTGCGCCTTGCGCGATGTGAT
This sequence comes from uncultured Caballeronia sp., assembly GCF_964243625.1. Classification (NCBI taxonomy): domain Bacteria; kingdom Pseudomonadati; phylum Pseudomonadota; class Betaproteobacteria; order Burkholderiales; family Burkholderiaceae; genus Caballeronia; species uncultured Caballeronia sp. Next base: position 5,285 of record NZ_CAXTGZ010000073.1, on the reverse strand, counting down.
GCTGACTTTCTGCCCGACGAGCGCGTTCATCAAGGTCGATTTGCCGACGTTCGGCCGGCCGACGATCGCGACCATGCCGCAGCGGAAATCAGAGGGAGTGGGAGCGTTCATAGATGTTTGCAGCTACAGATTCGTTGGGACGCGTGGCGTCGGGCGTTGCGTTTGTTCAGTGGCGCGGCCGCTTCGGCGGCGGCACTCAGCGCTCAGCGCTTGCTTGAGGAATAGCCTCGATGCACGTTAGCGCACTTTAATGACCGGCATCGGCCGAGCGTGCGACGGTTTCGTCGACGCTCGCGTCCGCGTGCGCCTCGACGCTTTCCTCGGCTTTCGCCTGCGCTTCGTCGCGCGACCGTGCAGGGGACGCGGATTTGTCGATGACCACAGATTCCGCGACCGGCTTGCTCGCCGCCTTGACGGTGGCCTTCTCAACCGGGTTATGCACAGCGTTATCCACCGGTTTATCAGCGCTCTCGCTGCGCGCCGTAGACGCCTCGGGTGCGCCCTTCTCCGCGCGTTCCGCCCGATGAATCGTCGAACGCTCGACCTTCTCCGCCGATGGTTCCACGTGCGATGCACGAATCACCGCCAGCGGCGCCGTCGCCGGACGTTCGGGATCGTTATGGGCATTGCCGTTGGCCGCGCTCGCCCGCGCGCGTTCACGCCGATCGGGAGCACGCAGATCCAGTGCAGCCTGAACGCCCGTTACGCCGGGGACGATTTCCTGTTCCGCGAGTTTGGCAGCACGGGAACCCTTGCGCTTGGGCTTGGCGGTCAGCGCGGGCGTGGCCGACGCCAGTTCGTCCAGCGCCTTTTTCGCCGCAGCCTGTTCGGCCGCACGGCGGCTCGCGCCGGAACCCGACACCTTCACGTCGAGCTTCGGCACCGTGCATTCCACCTCGAACTGCTGGTTGTGCGCGGCCCCGTGCGTTGCGACAACGGTATAAGTCGGCAACGCGATCTTGTGCCCCTGCAGATACTCTTGCAGCAGCGTCTTCGCGTCCTTGCCGATGGTGCGTGGATCGATGTGATCGAGAATTGGCGTGTAGAGGCGCTTGATGACTTCCAGCGCCGCGTCGAAACCGCCGTCAAGGAAGACAGCGCCGAAAATGGCTTCCAGTGTGTCAGCCAAGATGGACGGCCGACGAAACCCGCCACTGCGCAGCTCCCCTTCGCCCAGGCGCAAGGCTTCCGAGACGTTCAGCGCCTGCGCAATCTCATAAAGCGACTGCTGCTTGACCAGGTTGGCGCGGACGCGAGAAAGATCGCCTTCGTCGAGTTTTGCGAATCGTTGGAACAAAAGCGCAGCCACCACGCAATTTAGAACGGAATCTCCGAGAAATTCGAGTCGTTCATTGTGCGTGGCACTGTGACTGCGATGGGTCATCGCCTGGCGCAGCAATTCCGCATTGCGAAATTCGTACTGAAGCCGGCTTTCCAACGGGGTTGAGGGCATGGGCAGAGTATAACGCGGGCGCCGGGACCGGCGATTCCAGCTGGAAAACGGCAAACCGAAAATAAAATCCAATACGACACTTGCACGTTAGCCGCTTTTCTTCGTGCTGTTTCTAGGCGGCCCGTGCAACGTGTCCATGCGAGGTGCTTATTAACGACTACGCCGCGTTATCCCGCGGCGTAATGTCGAACCATTTATACAAGCATGGCGTGTTTCAATGGAATGAACTAATGCGCTTCAAACTGCTGAAGTTCATCCAGATAAAGAATGCTCGACCAACGATATTTGCATCAGGTACAAAACCCCAATAACGGCTGTCCGCGCTGTTGTCGCGATTGTCGCCCATCATGAAGTAGCTGCCCGGGGGCACCTTGCAGATCACGCCTTGTGCGTTGTAATTGCAGTTGTCGCGATTCGGGAAATCATCGGCGCCAATCACAAACGGCGGTACTTGTGCATTGTTCAGAATGGCGTTCTTGCGGCCGTCGAGATCTTCTTCGAACTGCTTTGCATAACCAATGCGTTCGTCATCGAAGAAATCGGGCAACGACGTTTCAGGAACCGGCTTGCCATTGATGGTGAGCTTCTTGTCCTGATACGCAACCGTGTCGCCGGGAAGTCCGATTACACGCTTGATGTAATCGACGGATTCGTCTTTTGGATAACGGAACACGACCACGTCGCCGCGTTTAAGCGGCGTGCCGCTTGTCAGCTTCGTATTGCTGATAGGCAGGCGCAAACCGTATTCGAATTTATTGACCAGAATGAAGTCGCCGACCAGCAGCGTCGGCACCATCGATCCGGACGGAATCTTGAAGGGCTCGACAACGAACGAACGCACGACAAAAACCACGAGGATGACCGGAAAGAAGCTTGCCGAATATTCCAGATACCAGGGCTGGCGGAGCTTTTCATCGCGCAGACGAGCACGTGTTTGCGGTGCGTGCTCGTCGGCGAAGCGCGGTTCCAGACGTGCCTGCTGCTGGTCGAACTCCGCTACCGCTGCATCTGCCGCGCGCCGCCGTTGCGGCTCGAATACCAGTTTATCGAACACCCACGCGATACCCGTCAGGACGACGAGCACCAAAAGAATCAACGCAAAATTCATCAATCGTTTCCGGTTGTTTTATTAATCTTCGACGCGAAGAATCGCGAGGAAAGCTTCTTGCGGAATCTCGACCGAACCGACCTGCTTCATGCGCTTCTTGCCGGCCTTCTGCTTTTCCAGGAGCTTTTTCTTTCGGGAGATATCGCCGCCGTAGCACTTTGCCAGAACGTTCTTACGCAATGCTTTAATGTTCTCGCGCGCAATGATGTTCGCGCCGATAGTCGCCTGGATCGCCACGTCGTACATCTGCCGCGGAATCAGTTCGCGCATCTTCGACGCCACTTCGCGCCCGCGATGCTGGCTCTGCGACCGGTGCGTGATGACTGACAGCGCATCGACTTTATCGCCGTTGATCAGCATGTCGACCTTCACCACGTCAGACGCACGATATTCCTTGAACTCGTAGTCCATGGACGCATAACCGCGCGACGTGGACTTCAGCCGATCGAAGAAATCGAGCACGATTTCCGCCATGGGAATTTCGTACGTGAGCTGGACCTGCCGGCCGTGATACTGCATGTTGATCTGCTGGCCGCGCTTGCCCGTGCACAGCGTGATCACCGCGCCCACATACTCCTGCGGCATGTACAGGTTCACGGTCACGATCGGCTCGCGCACTTCTTCAATGTACGAAGGCTCCGGCATCTTGGCCGGATTCTCGACCTGGATCAGTTCGCCGTCGCGCTTCACGACTTCGTACACCACGGTCGGCGCCGTGGTGATGAGGTCCATGTCGAACTCGCGCTCAAGGCGTTCCTGCACGATCTCCATGTGCAGAAGACCGAGAAAGCCGCATCGGAAACCAAAACCGAGCGCCTGCGACACTTCCGGCTCGTATTGCAGCGACGCGTCGTTGAGCTTCAGCTTTTCCAGCGATTCGCGCAGCGCGTCGTACTGGTTCGCTTCGACCGGATACAAACCGGCGAACACTTGCGGCTTCACTTCCTTGAAGCCGGGCAACGGCGTTTCGGCCGGACGGGCGACGGTGGTGACCGTATCGCCGACCTTCGCAGCCTGCAGCTCCTTGATGCCCGCGATAATGAAGCCCACCTGCCCCGCCGACAGCGACGCCAGGTTCGTGGCCTTCGGCGCGAACACGCCGAGGTGCTCGACCGGATACACCGCGCCGGACGCCATCATCTTGATCTTGTCTTTCGGGCGCAGCGTGCCGTTCTTGATGCGCACGAGCATGACCACGCCCACGTAGTTATCGAACCACGAGTCGATGATCAGCGCCTGCAGCGGCGCGTCCGGATCGCCCTTTGGCGGCGGCACCTTCGCGATCAGCGCTTCGAGTACGTCGGTGACGCCGAGGCCCGTCTTGGCGCTGCAATGCGTCGCATCGGTTGCATCGATACCGATCACGTCTTCGATTTCCGCAATCGCGTTCTCGGGGTCGGCGGCCGGCAAGTCGATCTTGTTCAGCACTGGCACGACTTCCACGCCGAGCTCGATCGCCATGTAGCAGTTGGCGACCGTCTGCGCTTCCACGCCCTGGCTCGCATCCACGACCAGCAGCGCGCCTTCGCACGCCGACAGCGAACGGCTGACTTCATAAGAAAAGTCGACGTGTCCGGGGGTGTCGATGAGATTCAGGTTGTAGACCTGACCGTCGCGCGCCTTGTAGCTCAGGGCCGCGGTTTGCGCCTTGATCGTGATGCCGCGCTCACGCTCGAGATCCATGGAATCGAGCACCTGCGCGTCCATTTCGCGGTCGGACAAGCCGCCGCAAAGCTGGATGATGCGGTCGGCCAGCGTCGATTTGCCGTGGTCGATGTGCGCAATGATCGAGAAGTTACGAATATGATTCATTCAGTGCCGATCAAGCAAAAAGGCGCGCCCAGACAAACGCGGAGCACGCCTTGAAAATGGGGTAAAAAACCTTTCGATTTTAGCCGAAAAGGAGGGGGGACGGGAATTTACGTTCACACGCGGGCGTTTGCGGCCCCGCTCAGGCGATTCTGGCGAGCGCCTGTCTCACGCGGGATTCGTCCAGCCGGTAGTGGCACAACTGGACGCCATCGAACAGCAAAACGGGCACGAGTTCGTCATAAAGCGCTTCGAGCGCCGGATCGGTATCGATATCGATCCATTCGACCGGCACGCCGAACTCCGCCGCGATCGGCTCGAGTCCGGCGCGCAAATCCTCGCAGAGATGGCACCAAGCGCGCCCGTAGAGCTTGAGCGCGGGCATTGCAGCCTACTTCTGCGACCGCGGACGCAGCGGCACGAATTGCGTGTTGTCGCCACGGCGCACGAGAACCGCGACCATCTTGCTCGGATCGACGTTCTGCGCGACGGCATCGAACTGCTTGGCGCTCGTGATATCCGTGTCGCCGATACGCAGGATGATGTCGCCCTTCTGGAACCCTGCACGCGATGCCGGCCCTTCGACCGCTTCCACCTGCACGCCATTGGGGATTTTCAGCGACTTCTTCTGGTCGGCCGGGATGTCGCTCACCGCGATACCCAGCGCGTTACTCGGCGAACGCTCCTTCGGCGGGGCCGGCTTCTTGGGTTCGGCCTTGGTGACCTTGTCCGGCTGCATTTCCGCGATGGTGATCGGCAGGTCACGCGACTGACCCTTGCGCCAGACGGTGATGATCGCCTTCGTGCCAGGCTTCGTGTCGCCGACCATACGCGGCAGATCGGTCGCGGTGGAGACATCGTGGCCGTTGTATTTCAGGATGATGTCGCCCGGCTGGATGCCGGCTTTATCGGCGG